>JBQTJD010000001.1:0-2009 GCA_052387475.1 Anaerolineales bacterium
GAGCCGACCGAACTCGCCGTCGCGCCCACGCATCGCGAGGACTTCTGCTCGCTCACTTACTCCAGCGGCAGCACCGGCGAGCCGCAAGGCATTCTGCACGCACACAAGGATTTACCCATCACCGCGCAGCTATGGGCGGTCAACGTGCTCGGCCTGCGCGAGAGCGACCGCACGTTGGCGACGGCCAAACTCTTTTTCACCTTTGGCACCGGCGGCAACCTGGTCTTTCCGTGGTTCGTCGGCGCGAGTTGCGTGCTCATGGCCGCGCCGCCACGCGTCGTCACCAACGTCCTCGAGCACGTCCATCGCTTCCGGCCCACGATCCTGTACAACGCGCCCACCGGCTATGCCTCCATACTCGCGAACGAAGATTTTCAGAATGGCAAGTACGACCTCGCTTCGATTCGGCTGTGCGTGTCGGCGGGCGAGTCGCTGCCCGCCTCGGTGTGGCACGGCTGGAAAACAGCCACCGGGCTGGACATCATCGACGGCATCGGCGCGACCGAGGTGTGGCACATCTTCATCTCGAACCGGCCCGGCGACATCCGCCCCGGCAGCAGCGGCAAGCCGGTGCCCGGTTACGAAGTGAAGATCGTGGATGAAGCGGGCAACCAGGTGAAACCGGGCGAGGTCGGCAACCTGCTGGTGAAGAGCGAGACCACTGCGCCGTTCTATCTGCACCAATCCGAAAAGAGCCGCAAGACCTTTCTCGGCGAGTGGCTGTTCACGGGCGATAAGTACACCGTGGACGAGGACGGTTACTACTGGCATGCCGGTCGCTCGGACGATATGCTCAAGGTCGGCGGCATCTGGGTGTCGCCGGTGGAGTTGGAGAGCACGCTCGTCAGCCATGCAGCGGTGCTGGAGGTGGCCGTCATCGGGCAGATGGATGCGTCGAACCTTATAAAACCAAAAGCGTTCGTGGTGTTGAAGGAGGGGCAGGCGGCGAGCGACGGATTGCGTGACGAGTTGATCGCGTACTGCCGGGAGAAGATGGCGGACTACAAACGCCCGCGCTGGATCGAGTTTGTGCCGGAGTTACCCAAGACGGCGACCGGAAAAATTCAGCGCTTTCGGTTGCGAAATTGATTTTGGTTTGGAGTTGTACAGTTCATGTCGCCCTGAGCGCGTGCGCATAATCATTGCGTTTCACTAGGCTGATCGCGCGAAGGGCCTCCACGAAAGTCGAAGAGGCCCTTCGCGCGAAATGAGCCGGACCTGAATAAGGCCGTTCATTCGCGCTCAGGGCGACATTAAGGCTAATAGTCATACAAATGCTCGACAGCAATTTCGCGCTCGCGCAATTCGTTGAGCACCGTGTGCAGCGACCGTACCGGCACATTCAGCGCCAGCCGCTGTGAGTCGGGATCGGTGAGGATCGGCATCGTCAACAGCACCTCACCCGCGCTGAGGTCGTACTTCCACTCGCGCGGCGCGATGACGGTGAACATGATCTCGTCGTTGCCGGCGATTTCGAGGAAGCGCACGCCCCGCTCGGCGAGTCGCGGTGTGATGGTCGAAAAGCCTTCGTAGCGCGGCAGGCCGATGAGGGCCGAGCCATCGTCAAATTGCGTCGCCAACTTCGCTTCCGGCTCCGCATCCTCCTCCGAGAAGTTTTCCACCCACGCATACGTGATGAGAATGGGTGGCACAAAACTCGCGCGCGTTGATTCGCCGATCACCCAGCCGTAAACGGCCTTCACCCCATACTCCAGCGTCAACGACAACTTGCGTTCCCACTTGCGGATGGGGTTCGGCCCCCACCCGCCCGTCTCGCGCCACAGGCCATTGAGCCGTTCGGCGAAAGGGAAGTCGTACCACGGGATGGTGTGCATGAAGCGCCCGTATTCCTCGGCGACCCGCTGTGCGTAGTCATCCTCTTCGGTCAGTTCCGGCGAACTGAGCGCTTCGGTTACCCGCCCCACCGTGTTTTCATACAAGCCTTTGACCAGATACTCGGCGCTGAAGCTGACGCCGATGACGAGATTGACGACTTGATCTTCGGAGTT
>JBQTJD010000002.1:0-11029 GCA_052387475.1 Anaerolineales bacterium
CTACTGGTGACCCAAAATCCGCCCAATGATGGAACGTTGAATACCGTCGGCGCGCTGGGCGTGAATGCCTCAGAGCTTGCGGGCTTTGACATTCAGGCTAGGAGTGGCATGGCTTATGCTGTGCTAACGGCCCCCAGCGCAACGGTCTCTCGATTGTACACGATCAACTTGGCGACCGGTGCGGCCACACTGGTGGGAACTATTGGCGGCGCCGAAGTGGTTCGCGGTCTAGCGGTAGCGCTGGTCTTTGTCACCTACCTGCCCGTTATCTTCCGATAAGTGTAGGTGATCGTTACGCACAATCAGACCGCGCTGTCGTCGTGCGACGACCGGCGCGGTCTGCATTGGCCTCGCATCATTTTTGAATGACCGGCAGAAACACACATTGCGGCGTTCGGTACTGCACGATCAATGCGGGCCGGGTATCGGTCACTGCTTCGCGTGAGGCAAAGCCGCGCGCCGTGAAGGACGTAAGCTCGTCGCCGCGCAACAACCAACCGTAATTGCCCGCGGGCGTATCCACCCAGTGCTGCACGTCAGCGACCAGGGCCGGGGTGGTTGTCCACGTGTACACGCCCAACAGTCCAACCGTCGTCGTCACGCTCGGCGTCACGACGAAGTCGCCGCCCGCTGTTGACCAGAGGGTGGAGGTGTAGAACCGGTGCAGCCAGGTCGCATCGCCGGGGGTTGCGGGTGCGCCGGCACCGGTGCCATCCGATGTCCCCTCGCCCCAATCCGCCAGAACCCGGTGCAGCCCAACCACCTGCGGCACGGGGGTCATGCTCGGCATGCGGGTGATGGTCATGCGCAGCGTGGCTGTGAGCACTGTTGCCACCGAGGGTACCGCACCCGCGAGGTTGAACTGCATCAGCCCCCGTCGCGTGGTGTTTTCCAATTGCATGGAGCCGACCCGGCCCACGAAGATGAATATACCCGCGCCGCTACTCGCCGCGCCGTCGCTGCTTTCGAACAGGGTATTGTCTTTGGCTGGGGTCAGCGTGGTTGTGAAATCACAGCTTGTCGCTTGCGCTGACACAGACGGCCGCAACACAGCTGGCGATGCCGCCGCCGATTTCAAGCTCTCGAGTATCAGCAACGTCAGACCCAACCCCAACAACGCCGAAATCATCAGTCGTGCGACTCGCATGGTGCCTCTTTTCAAGTATGGGAATGGCGCGAGTATAGGCCGGTATGCGGAGGCGATGCAACCGAACTGTGCTCCATTTTCACTGGAAGATTGTTCGGGGCCGGCTCGATGATTTTGCGGAAGCGGCGTTTGTAGAACAGCGTTCAAAGAACAGCGTTAGAAGAACGCCGCTCAGCGACCTGCGGCTTGCAAAAAACTCTCCGGCATTTGCACGGCTACCACTTCCCCTTTCGCGCAGACTTCACCATTGGCAGAGAGAGTCGAGGACAGGATAACTTTGCGGCCCTTGAGTTCTTTGACCTGCGCGCGAATGATGAGCGCGTCAGCGAGCGGGGTTGGGCGAAGATAATCGACATGCAACGAGGCGGTCACGAAACGGAACGGCGGTTCGGTGTCCAGCGCGCGGCCCTCGGCGCGGTAGCACGCCGCTGCGGCGCTGCCCGTGCAATGGCAATCAATCAGCGAGGCAATCAATCCGCCGTACACGTAACCGGGGATGGCGGTGTAGGAGGGGCGGGGCGTAAATGTGGTGATCGTCGTGTCATCGTTTTCCCAATACGTCTTGATCTGCAAGCCGTGCTCATTGAGTCGCCCGCAGCCGTAGCACCAACTGAGATGATCGGGGTAGTAATCTTGAAAGGCTTTCATGTCGCGGTACACTCTACGATTTTACCGCGACCTTTTCTTCGAAGGTGAGCGGTCGCATACCGTTGAGGGTGACGAGCAATGAAACACCCATATCGGCGACCACGGCCATCCATAATTCGCTCCATCCGAACAACGCCAGCACGACGAAGACCAATTTGGTGACGAGGCTGAAAGCAATGTTGCCGAAAATGAGCCGGCGAGTAAACGGCGCGAGCCGTGCGGCATAGGGCAATTGCCGCAACCCGTCCGCCATCAGCACTATGTCTGCGGTTTCAATCGCCTGCGCGCTTGCCGCCGCGCTTCCGTGGGAAGCGCCCCCCACCGCGATGCCGACATCTGCCGCCGCCAGGGCCGGGGTGTCATTGATGCCATCGCCCACCATCGCCACGCGCCCGTGTTGCGCACGCAACGCCGTGACCGCGGCGAATTTTTGCTCGGGCAGCAAACCGGCGCGCACATCGGCCACGCCCACCGCCGCGCCCACCGCCCGCGCCACGGTCTCATTGTCTCCGGTCAGCATCACCGTTGCGCAGCCGAGCGCATTGAGTTCGGCAATCGCCGCCCGACTCTCGGCCCGCACCGCATCGGCCACGGCGATGAAGCCACGCACCTGGTCACCGTCGCAGAGCAGCATCGTCGTCTGGCCATTGGCCTCCGCCGCTTCGACTTCACGGCAGAACGCCTCGGTGTGCGGATGCTCGGCATCGAACAGCCCGTGGTTGCCGAGCGTGGCCAGTTTGCCGTTGACGTTCCCCTGCAGGCCGCGCCCGGCGAAGGCGGTGACGTTCTCCGCCGGTGCGTACACGTTGTCGAGGCCACGTTGTTCGGCGGCGGTGAGCACGGCGCGGGCGAGCGGGTGCGTGCTGCGGCGTTCAAGCGCGGAGGCGAGGGCGAGCACGTCGTCACACATTTCACACGGCTCGCTCAAGCCCGAGGCTGTAGCACAGCCCAAGGCGCGAGCCGCGGTGACGTGCGGCTCGCCGAGAGTCAGTGTGCCGGTTTTATCAAAAGCAAAGGCGCGGACTTGCGCCAGCGACTCAAGATGTGCGCCGCCCTTGATCAACACCCCACGCCGCGCCGCCGCGGTGAGCGCGCTGACGAGGGTGACCGGCGCGGAGATGACGAGCGCGCACGGACAGGCAGTGACGAGCAAGGCCAGCGCGCGATAGAGCCAGCCATGCTCCGTCGCTGTGTCAAAAAACGGTTGGCCGAAGAACAGCGGCGGCACGGCGGCCACGAGTACCGCCAATCCCACGACCGCCGGGGTATACACGCGCGCAAACTGATCGATGAAACGCTGGCTTGGCGCACGGTGACTCTGCGCTTCTTCGACGAGATGGATGATGCGGCTGAGGGTGTTATCCGCCGCGAGGTGGGTGACGCGCACTTCGAGCGCGCCGCTGCCGTTCACCGTGCCGGCAAAAACCTGGCTCCCGAGCGCTTTCTGTACGGGGATACTTTCTCCGGTGATGGCGGATTGATTCACCTCGCTGTTCCCGGTCAGCACTATGCCGTCCATCGGGATACGGTCGCCGGGGCGGATGACGATCACATCGCCCGCGTTCAGTGACTCGACCGGCACCGTTTCCTCGTGAGCGTCGCGCAACCGAATGGCCTGAGCCGGGGCCAACGCCACCAATCCGCGCAGGCTGTCGCGCGCGCGGTCGGTGGTGTAGCCCTCCAGCGCTTCGGCCAGCACAAAGAGCACCATCAGCGTCGCAGCCTCCAGCGGTTCGCTGATGATGACGGCGCCGACTGCCGCAATCGTCATGAGCAGGTTGATGTTGAAATCGCGATTGATGATTAGCGCGTTGAGGCCGCTGCGGGCGATGGGATAACCAGTAACCAATAACGAAATGACCAGTAAGACGTTATTGGTTATTGGTGAAATACCGACAAGTGAGCCGAGCCAAGCGATGATGATGCCCACGCTGCCGAGGAGGGCGAGGCGGGTGTCAGTGCGGGAGAGGAGATAAGTTAAAAAGCCGAGCAGCGGAATTTTGATTTCTGATTTTTGATTGCGGATTGCGGATTGAGCGAGGCCGTAGCCCAGCGCTTCGACGCGCTGTCGGATCGTGTCAGCGGTGACGGCGCCGCTTACACGCAGTTTGGCGGTGGCGAAATCGCAGGCCGCGCTGTGCACACCGGGCAATTGCGACACGCCTTTCTCAATTGTGCGGGCGCAATCGGCGCAATCCATCCCGGTGATGGGATAGGTCTGGGCAGCCATTATTGGTGCTCCACGTGTTCGAGGCCGCGATGGAATAAGTCATGGATGTGCTCGTCATCGAGCATGTAAAACACCACACGCCCTTCCTTGCGGTCTTTCACCAACCGTAAGGCGCGCATCAGCCGCAGTTGATGCGAGACAGCGCTTTGCGTCATGCCCAGCAGCGCGGCCAAATCGTGTACGCACAGCTCAGTGTGTGAGAGCGCGGCCACGATGCGCACGCGGGTCGGGTCGGAGAGGGCATCGAAGACGCGCGCCAGTTGGGTAGCGGCCAGCCCGTCAATGAGGTGTGGCTGCGCGGCGTCCACCTGATCGGCGCGGATGAAATTAACCTGAATTTGGCGGCTGCGTTTTGCCATAAGCCTTTCAATGAACGTATGAGCAATTGTTCATATATTAGGCGCAAAAATATCAGCCGTCAAGGCTGAGTTTCAGGTTTCCGGCTAAGGCGTTGGGCTGCGCCGGCGGCGCCAGAACTGTATGCCCACCATCACTGCCACCACGCTCGAAAACCAAAGTGACACGCTGAGTGTTGACACTGAGCAATCGGGGCCGAGGGTGGGTGGTACGGTCCATGCGGGGTGAATGACCAGAGCCGCGATTAGCAGGAGGTTGTACCACCCCATCGGCTCGGCGCGCCGGCGTTTCATCCAAAGGAGCAGGCCAGTCGCCACAATGCCAGCGAGCCACAGACCACGCGAGACTGCCAACGCAGGAGCGTAGAAGCGATTGAGGGCGTCGACGCTTGTCTCACCGGGCAGCACCGCGATGGAACAGGCAAACGCCGCGTCAGCCATGACCAGGCTGGCCACAATCACTGCAACGCTCAGACCTGTACGTGAGGCTGTGCTCATTAGCCGGCAACACTCGAATTGCAGTAAGCCTCTTTGGCTCAGTGCGCATTCCTCGGCGCGCGACTGACTGGGAGTGGCCGCCGAGGACGGCGGCCAGAGCATTTGAAGGTCACGGCGTCGCGCCGCGCTGTTGCAGCAGTTCGGTCATGTAATCAATCTCGCTCGTCTGCGCGGTGACGATGGACTCGGCCAACCGCCGCACCTCGGGCCGGACGGACTCGGCGAGCAGCGCCTCAGCCATCATCACGCCGCCGCGATGATGCTTGATCATCAATTGCAAAAACTTGACCTCGGCCTCGGGCAGCGGCAAGTCGCCTAGTGCATTCACATCCGCCAGCGAGGCCATGCCCATCAACTCAGGTGTCATCCGCATGCTGGCCCCTTCGTGTGTCATTATACCCGTCATCGGTGGCTCGGGCCCGGTCAGCGGCAGACCCCACGTCGTCAGCCAACCCTCGAAATATCCGATCTGCGCTTGCTGCGTGAGGATGACATCAATTAAGAACTGGCGCAACTCGTCGTCATTGGTGCGGTCTCGGATGAGCACCGCCATTTGCACCGCCTGCCGATGATGCGCAGCCATGTCGCGCGCGAAGGTCACCGCCGGGTCGCCTTCAGCCGGGAGTCGCTGACTCCACGCCAACCACCACAGCAGGCCCATACTCAGCGTAGCGAGCGCGAACACCACGGTAAGCGCGGGCCAGAGCCAGCGTGTGGCAGAAGTTGAGCGTGTCATGCAGACTACTCAATGGGAACGCCGGCGCCGCTGTCACACGGCGCGCCCGGCTCAGGGGTCTGCGGCCCTTGCGCGTATTTGATGACGAACTGCTCGATGCGCTCGTCCGCTGCGTCATCCAAGCGCAGTTGCACGCCCCACGCCGAGGCCACGACGGCTTCGTCTTGATCGGGATACGGCGAGACGATTACATAGTCGCGCCCGCGCGCGACTCGGCGCAGTTGCTCGATCTCGTCCGCCGATAAATCCGGCCGGTACGTAATCCACACCGCGCCGTGCTCTTGCGAGTGAACGGCGTGCTCCTGCCGCACCGGCTCATCGTAAATGCCGCAGTTGAGCCAGATGGGATCGTGCGGCCCGCCGGCCGGCGGCAGCCGGTCGTACTCGATGTCGGTGGTGAAGTGCGAGGCGCTTTCGATTTCAAACGTTTCCACACCCACGATGAAGGCGGGTGGGGTTGGTGTGCCCATTAGCGTGGCGCAGGCGAGCGTGCTCGCTACCAGGGCGATGAGGGCGACGTAGTGCAGCCGGTCGTTCACTACTGAGACTTAACTATGCTCGTGCCGCTGACGCAGGCCGCGCCCGGCTCCGGCGTCTGCGCGCCTTGCATATATTTGCGGATGAAAGTTCCGAGGCGCGCATCATCGGCGCTGTCCACTTTCAACTGCACGCCCCAGGCCGAGGCGGCCACAGCGGAAGGCAAGCCGGGATAGGGCGAAAGAATGGTGTAATCGCGCCCACTGACGAGCGACTTAAGTTTGGCTATGGCATCTGCACCTATCTCCGGCTGATAGGTGATCCACACAGCGCCATGCTCCAATGAATGCACCGCGTGTTTGCTGAAGATGGGCTGGTCGTAGACGCCGCAGTTCTGCCATGCGCCATCATGCGGCCCGCCGACGGGTGGAACCTGCTCGTACCCGAGGTCTTGATTGACCGCCGAGGTCACATGGTCACGCAGGACGTTCGGGAAGGTCTGCACGCCCTCGATGGGCGCGGTGCGGATGTTGCGGTCTTGTTGCGTGTTGTACACCGCAAGGGCGATGACGCCAATGAGGGCGATTGCCGCGATGATGCCGATAATGATCGGGATCGGCAGGCTGGTTTGCGACCGGCCGGCGGCGGCGCGGCGTGTCTGGCGGGAAGAGGGGGTGCTTTTGGTCATGCCGAGTTATTCCGTTTCCAGTGAGATGCGGAATTATAGCCTGACCAGATTTTGGATTGGATGAGGAATCGTTGAGAGGCGGGGCGATGTCCGGGCCAATGGGAGACGGGCCATCGGCCCGTCTCTACCGTTTACGGAGGTCGTCACTCCCGCGAAAGCGGGAGTCCATTACTTGCGGCATGGATACCCGCTTTCGCGGGTATGACGTTAAAGCCTGAAGAGTCTCATTCCTGCCGAAAGTGCGTGAGGCGACTTACTTGATCAACAACCCTGTCACATACAACAAGAGCATGCCTACGGTGACACCGGCGAAGAGTGTGAGCGGCATGGGCCGTTTGGCCGCATCCTTTTGGATCAGCTTGAAGATTTCATACACCACCTCGAACACCGCGCCCGCGCCGACGGCAAGAAAGAACACCGCCAACGGTGGCCAGTAGCTTAGCCCGCCGATCCACGCGCCGACAATGGCGGGGGCGCCGCCGATCAGGCCCAGCCACAGCAGGTTGAGCCAGGCCGGGCGGTCTTTGAGGACGGGCGCGATAATGCCCAACCCCTCGGTGATGTTTTGCAGGATGAAGCCGACGACCAGAAACGTGCCCAGCGCCGCAGCACCGACACTGTAGGCTGCGCCAATCGCCAGGCCCTCGCCCAGGTTGTGCAGACCGATACCGATAGCGATCATAAACGCGACCGTCAACCGTTGATCGGCCTCACTGCGCCCGACGCTCACCTGACGGCGGCTGATGGCGTCAAGCAGGAAGAAGGTGACGATGATGCCCACACCCACTAACCCCACGCCCTGAAACGGTCCGCCAATCTCAGCGGCGAGTTCAAGCGCCTCGTCGGTCGCGTCAATGCCGAGATAGATCAGCAGGCCGGCTGTAAGCGCCATGAGGAACATCAGCCAGCGCGGTCCGAGTTGTCGTAGGGCAGGAAACCAGAAGATGCCGAGGAACACCGGGATGACGCCGACATACAGACCGATAAGAGTGAAACTGAGCAGGGTGCTACTATCGGGTACGGCGGTGACAGTAGCGGCCTCGATCTCCGTCTCGAACGGCACAGCGCTGGTAGAGAAGAAGCGAATGCCATACGGCTCGGCCTCCACCCATGGGAATTTCAGTGTGAGGGTGGCCTGGCCGAGGCGCGGGATGGTGGCGCTGGGCGCGGCCTCAAATTGCCAGACCGCGTCGTTGATGATCACTTGCGCGAGTGTGACCGCCTCTGGCCCGGTATTGCGCACATGAAATTCGATTTCGCCCTCGCGCAGGATCGTGCGCTCGAAACTCAGGCTGTCAATGGGCGCGGCCGGTTCGACGTTTAGCCCGGCGCCGCTGGTGTACAGAAACAGGGCAATCACACCGGCGAGCAGAACGACCGGGATGAGGAACAGTCCCCAAATTTTCAAGCCGTTGCTCGTGGTCGGGTTAGTTTTAGGTGTGTTCGTCATCGCTTACGCCTCCACTTCAAACACACCCGTCCAACCTAGTTCGGCGAACTCGGTGACATGGGCATGGAACATATACTTGCCAGGGTAGCGGTAGCTAAACTCCATCATCCCGCGTTGCGCCTGGCCGAGGATGATGGTGTCCGTGTACTCACTCGGTGTCAGGCTGGTGCCGGTGGGATACCAGTAGAAGAAATTGGCGTGCAGATGGAAGGAGTTGAGCAGGTCGAACTCCAACATGTTGACGAGGAAAATCCGCACCAACTCACCGACTTTGATTTTGATGGGGTGGCGGTCGTAGTGGAAGGGGATGAAATTGACGGCGTACAGGTCGTTCTCGCCGTCGAAATCAATGTCGTTCCCGTTCATCACCATGATGAATTCGCGGTCAGCTTTCTTCGGCCAGCCGTCTTTCGGATCCACGATGAAGGCGCCGTACATCCCTTTGGAAATGTGCTTGGACAGCGGCATGACGTGGCAGTGATATTGATGCACCCCAAACGGCTCGGCGTCGAATTCGTACACAAAGCGCCCGCCGGGTTGGATCACTTCATACACCCCGTCCATATTGGCGGGATGCACGCCGTGGAAGTGCATGGTGTGCGGGTGGCCGCTGCCGTTGAGGAAGTTGATGCGGATGCGGTCGCCTTCGCGCGCGCGGATGGTGGGGCCGGGGACGCGCCCGATATACGTCCACGCCGGGTACATGACGCCGGGCGCGACTTCAATATCCTTATCCCCCGCAAAGAATTCGTACTCCCGTAGCGTTTGCCCGTCGGGCAGGGTGCTCACAGCATCGCCCCGATTGAAATCGGTGAGGATGTCGGTGGGATTGAAGCGGTTGGCTTCATGGTTCACATCCCCCACAAAGCCGGGCATGTCAATTCCCATGGCGCTGCCGGAATGCCCGTTATGCCCACCCTCCGGCGTGGGAGTGGCGTCCTGCGCGCGGACGCGGCTTGCCTGAAGCGCCGCCGCGCCAGCCGCCAGGCCCAGCGTGCCGAGCGTGCCCGCTTTGAGAAAATCGCGTCGTGAAAGATTTTGTTTCATACTCATCGGTGCCTCTCTTGAACTAGACGAATTTCATGCGAATGGGGAAGGGTAATTGCCAACCGCCCTCGCCGCCTACACGGATGTCGCGCCGTTCAAAACGCCACCAAGCCAGCAGGCTTAAGGCCAGCGCCACCGCCAGCAGGCCGCCCAGCCATTCGAGGTTGAGCTGGGTGATGGCTTCGCCGCTTTGGTAATAGTTCAACGGTGAGAACTTCGCCAGCAAATCCAAATCGTCATTGATGCGGGCCAACGACGTGACGAAGAAACTTGCCACCAGGCTGAGGCCGGCCGTCGTGGCGGCTAAACGGCGTGAAGGTAACAATAGGCTGAGCAGCAGCGCCAGCGCGCCAAACACCAGCAGTTCCGCGCCTAGCGAGAGGAAGGGGCGCGCCAGCGCAACATTGCTGAGTTCAATGGTGGACCAGTTCCTGCCGATGACCAGCCCCGTCCAGGCCAGGCTCAGGATGCCGGCGACAGTGAGCACGAACGCCAGCCAGCGCCCGACAAACATCCCGCTACGGCTGACGGGGTGAGCCAGCAGCAAATCGAGCGCGCCGTTCTCCTCGTCTCCGGCCAGCAGGCCGCTGCCGGCCAGCACGGCATAGAGGCCGAGGATGATTGGCAGATAAGAGAAGAATTCAAAGCCCAGATAACCCTCCGGGGTGAACATGGCCGTCATGTTGCTCGTATCGCCAAAAAAGGCGAGCATCTCCGGCGGGTAACTGGACAGCAACTGTTCCAGTGAGTCCTTTTGCTCGACTAAAGTGTCGTAAAAGGGCATCAGATACGCGCCCAGCAGGCCCAGGCCAATGCCCCATCCCAGAAGAGTCCCGCGTGAGCGGGAGAAAGCATGAGCGAGAATAGTCAACATAGGTGATCCGCCTCAGGCCTCGTAATAGGCCAGGAAAATTTCTTCCAACGAGGGCCGTTCCGATTCAAAATCGCTCACCGGAAAAGCGGCCAGGGCCTTGATCAGCCCGTCCATCTCACCCTCCACCTGCAAGCGGACGCCGGTTCCATCGTCGCGCGAGAGGAGGGTCACCCCGGGCAGTGTGTTGAGCAAGGCGCTATCCACCGGCTGGCGGAAGCGCACGTGGACGCGGCGCAGGGAGCGGTTGATGAGCGCTTGAGTATCGGCCACCTCTATAATCTGGCCCTGCCGGATGATGCCGACGCGCTCGGCCATGTCTTGCACTTCGCTCAGAATGTGGGAGGAGAAGAAGATCGTCGCGCCGTCGGCCCGCGCTTCGCGAATCAGCTTCAGCACTTCCTGTTGCACCAGCGGATCCAGGCCGCCGGTCGGCTCGTCGAGCAGGAGCAGTTCCGGGCGGTGCATCAATGCCTGCACCACGCCTACCTTTTGCTTGTTGCCCTTCGAGAGATTCCGGATGGAGGTCTTGAGATCGAGGTCAATGCGTTCGGCCAGAGTGCGCACGAAGCCCCAATCCGCCCGGCCGCCGCGCAGACTATTCAGGAAACGCAAGGCGCCCTCAACCCTGAAGTTGTCGTCCAGGCGCAGTTCGCCGGGCAGGTAGCCAGTGCGGGCGCGCACCGCCACCGGGTCGGTTTGCGGGTTCAGGCCAAGCACACGCACCGTGCCGCCATTTGGACGGATAAGATCAAGCAGACAGCGGATAGTCGTCGTCTTTCCCGCGCCGTTCGGGCCGAGGAAGCCGAAAATCTCGCCGCGCCGCACTTCGAGGTTGACGCCGCGCAGGGCCGGGACACTGCCATACGATTTCGTCAGGT
>JBQTJD010000003.1:0-8525 GCA_052387475.1 Anaerolineales bacterium
TTTCGGAAGCCACGCTCAGCGCGCTAGCGCGGCGCGGCTCCGGGTCGGCTTCGCGTTCCATCCCCGGCGGTTTTGTGGAGTGGCGGATGGGGCATGGCGACGCAGACTCGTTTGCCACGAGCATTGCGCCGCCGGGATACTGGGCGCTGGCTGATGTCATCGCAGTGCTCAGCACGCGGCACAAAGCCACCGGCTCCACCGAAGGCCATGCGTTGGCCGATACCAGCCCACTGCAAGCGGCGCGGGTGTCGGGCGCGGCGGGCCGTTTGGCGCAGTGCAAGGCCGCGTTACTGCGGCGCGACTTTGCCGCTTTCGCCGACGTGGTTGAAGCCGATTCCACAATCATGCATGCGGTAATGATGACGAGCGAGCCGCCGTTGTTTTATTGGGAGCCGCTGACGCTGACGGTGATGGGCGCGGTGCGCGGTTGGCGTGCGGAGGGGTTGCCGGTGTGCTACCCGCTTGCTGCCGGCCCGACCGTGCATTGCCTCCCGCTGAGCGAACACGCGGCCGAGGTCGCCGAGCGATTGCGAGCATTGGGCGTGCCACAGACATTGACCGCGCAGCCCGGCGGCCCGGCGCGGTTGGTTGATGAATAGTCGGGCGGACGGTCCCCTCCCTAACCCTCCCCCGCGACGCCGTCGCTGCGCCACAAAAAGCGTGGCGCGCTTATGCGGCGGCGCAAGGGAGGGGACTGCTGCTCCCTTCCCCTGTCGCCCGCTTATGGGGATGGGGGCCGACCTCGACCTTTGAGTGGGTGCATTTCTGTTTAGGGGCTTCCCGCTCTCCGACCGCGTCCTCGCGGTCGGAACACCTTGCCAGAGCGCCCGCGAGGACGCGGGCTTGGAGCAAACTCGCCCCCAACTTGAAATGCACCCCCTTAGAGTCAGGTAAGCGCCACCCCAAAATGCCTGCGGTATAATCCTCCGCGCAAATGACTGCGCGCGCAAACGACTGTGCAAATAAATGGCGCGGTCTGAAATGGATGAGCTATGTTTGGTTTGAGTGGTATTGGCAGCGTCTTGATCTTCATCGTGGTGCTCACCGTACTCGTGTTTGTGCACGAGTTGGGGCACTTCCTCGTCGCGCGCTATTTCAAAATCCACATCGAGGAGTTTGGCATCGGCTTTCCGCCGCGCGCCATCGGCGTGGTGAAGGACAAAGACCACCGCTGGCGAGTGTTCTTCGGGCAAAACGCGCCCAAACTGGAGGAACTCGGCGGGCCACGAACCATTTACTCCCTCAATGCCCTGCCCATCGGCGGCTTTGTGAAACCAGCCGGTGAGGATAACCCCAACGTGCCCGGCGGGTTGGCCTCGGCTTCGAAGACGGCGCGCATTGCCGTGCTGGCGGCCGGCTCTACTTTCAATCTCATCTTTGCCCTGCTCGTCTTCACCATTGGATTTCGATTGGGCTGGCCCGACCGCGTGACGCTCGCCGAGGTGCGGCCCGGCTCACCGGCGGCGACGGCCGGTATGCAAAAGGGCGATGTGGTCTTGCGTGTCGATGACACCGACATCCATCATACGCAACAGATCAGCCAGATCGTTTATGCCAACCTCGGCACGCCGATTGAACTGGTGCTGCAACGCGGCACGCAGGAGTTGACGACGGAGGTGACGCCGCGCACCGAATGGCCGGAGGGCGAAGGCCCGATGGGGATTGCGATGGCGCTGACGCTGGTTACTGATTATTCATGGCCACAGGCCTTTGCCCGCGCGGGCCGCGAAATCGCTTTTCAGTTTGATGAACTCATCCGCCTGCCTGGCCGGTTGCTGCGTAGCGAAATCCCGCTCGAGGTCGCCCGCCCCATCGGTATCGTCGGCATGAACGACCTGACGCGCGTAGCGGTGGAAGTCGCAACCGAGACCAATCAATGGTTCCCGCTGGTGCAGTTGATCGGCACGATCAGCGTGGCGCTGGCTATCACCAATCTGCTCCCCCTGCCCGCTTTGGATGGCGGCCGCATCCTGTTTGTCCTCATCGAGGCGGTTCGCGGGCGGCGCATTGACCCGGCGCGCGAGGGGCTGGTGCACCTGGCTGGCATGGTCGTGCTGCTCATGCTGATGGTCATCATCACCTATCAAGACATCGTCAATCCCATCATTCCGAGGTAAGCATGGCCGCCTCCTCCGAGTTCGAGCAGGTGCTCGCGCATTTACGCGATAACGAGCAGACCTTCCCGCCGACCGACCTGTACCTGTTTTCCAACCTCAGCCGCAAGGATATCGAGGCGCTGGAGGTTGTCTGGCCGCAGGTAACACTTGAGCGACGCCAAAACCTGATGCAGGATTTAGGCGAAATCGGCGAAGCGAATTACGAAGTAAACTTCGACGATGTGTACCGCATCGTGCTCGAGGATGAAGACGCCGGCGTGCGCGCCGCCGCCATCCAAAATCTTTGGGAGAGCGAAGACCCGGATTTGATGGCGCCGTTCATCGAGATGTTGCAGCGTGACCCCACCGTAACCGTCCGCGCCGCAGCCGCCAGCGCGCTGGGCCGTTACATTTACCTCGGTGAAATCGAGGAGATCCCCGTCGCGCAGTCCAAACGAGTTGAGGAAGTGTTGCTCGCCGCTCATCGCGGCGCGGATGAACTCGAAGTGCGCCGCCGCGCGCTGGAAGCTTTGGCTTTCTCCAGCCAGCCCGAAGTCACCCAACTCATCGAGCAGGCCTATCATTCGCCCGAGCCTCTCATGCAGGTCAGCGCCGTCTTCGCCATGGGGCGCAGCGCCGATCAACGCTGGTCAGCCGAAGTGACGAAAGAGTTGGACAACGACGATCCGCAAATCCGCTTCGAGGCGACGCGCGCGGTGGGCGAGCTTGAGATTCAAAGCGCCGTGCCCGAGTTGGCGCGGATTGCGGAGGACGGCGACGCGCAGGTGCGCGAGGCCGCCATCTGGAGCCTCGGGCAGGTCGGCGGCGACGAGGCCCGCCAAATCCTCACCGACTTGCTGGAAGAAGCCGGCGACGACGAACGCGACTTCATCGAAGAGGCGCTTGAGAACCTCGTCTTTCATGACGACATGCTCAACATTGAAATGTTTGATTTTGATGAAGACGATGACTTTAACGAGTTCGATGACCCTGACCCGCGCTCGCGCCTGAACGACCGGCTCAATTGATCGTACGAGCGGATTGTATCCGCGACCATCGCGTATACAATCCGCTCCTACTTTTGATTCTCCTCTCCGTCTTTCTCAACAATCTGCTTCCGATTTTCCTCTGCGCTGCGGCGGGCGTGGCGCTGGGGCGGGCCTTCCATCCCGACATCCGCTCCGTCACCCGGCTGGCGTTTTACGTTTTCAGCCCCTGCCTCGTTTTCAGTTCCCTCACCCAAAGCTTAGTCAACGGCGCTGAGTTTGCGCAACTAGCGATTTTCACTCTCACCCACATCCTGCTGATGGCGGCGCTGACCGCCGGGCTGGGCCTGGCGCTGCGGTTGGAGCGCCGCGTATTGGTGACCCTCATCATCGCCGCCGTCTTCGTCAACGGTGGGAACTTTGGGCTGGCGGCGAACCGGTTCGCGTTTGGCGAGGAGGCGCTGGCGCGGGCCGTCGTCTTCTACATCTTCAGCACCATCGGCGTGTATACCGTTGGCATCTTCCTTGCATCATTGGGCAAGCGTTCGGCCGCCGAAGCCATACGTGAAGTGGTCACCGTCCCGGCCTTTTATGCCCTTATTGCGGCCGGGCTGGCGCGCTTCACCGGCTTCGGCGTGCCGCTGTTCTTGGAGCGCGCTGTCACCCTGCTCAGTGAGGCGGCCATCCCGGTGATGTTGGTGCTGCTCGGTTTGCAAATCGCGCAGATGAAACGCGAGGTCTGGGCGCGGGCGAAGGCGGGGACGCTGGCGTTAGCCGTCGGTCTGCAATTGATCGTCGCCCCGCTGCTGGCGATTGCGCTGGCCGCTGTGCTCGGATTGGGGGGCGTCACCCGGCAGGCGGCCATCCTCGAGGCCTCAATGCCCACTGCCGTCATCACCACCGTCCTGGCGCTGCAATATGAGCTGGACATCGACCTTATGACGGCAGTCGTGATCGTTTCCACCATTCTCAGCCCCCTCACCCTCACTCCGTTGATTGTGTATCTACAAACGGGCGGCTAAAATGCCCGTAAATGGCCCGGCTGCAACCTGGCATGGCACACTCTTTGCAGAATAGAGTAGTACTAACTCACCCTACGCACCGTCACACCCGCGAAGCTTGTCCCCACGCAAATGGGGAGCGGGTGTCAAACCGGTGCGGGCTGGATTCCCGCTTTCGCGGAAATGACAACCGGCGCAATCTGCGTCAGGTGAGGGTGCTAACTTTGAGAGCGAGAGTGATGATCATGTCGCGAAACCTCTTCATATCTACCGTGTATCGCCTGCCCATTGGCATCGCCTGTTTGGTGGTGGCGATCGTGTTTCCGCTGGGCGCCGGCCCGGCGCTGGCGCAGAGCGGGCTGCGTGTGGTCACCATGCCGGTACCCGAATACGTCTTCGGCCAGCCGCCGACCTTCACTGTCAATCTGGCCGGTGACAGCCCCATCATCGCCGTCACGCTCAACCTGCGCACGCCCGATCTGGCGTGGACGATCTCAGACACGGCGCGTTTTACGGTGGGCACGCAGGTCACCGCGACCTACACCCTTCAGCCGGGCAAGCGCCAACTGCAGGCCTTCTCGCCGGTTGAATACTGGTGGGAAGTGCGCGACGAGGCCGGCAATTTCCTCGAGACGCCGCATCAAACGTTCACTTATACGGACACTCGTTTTCAGTGGCAGAGTCTGAATGAAGGGTTGATCACGGTCTGGTGGCATACCGGTGATCGCGCCTTTGGGCGCACCGCGCTCGACATCGCGACCAACGGACTCATGCAGGCCAACCGTGACATCCGCGCGCCGCTGCCTCAAAAAGTCGATCTGTACCTGTATGCCAGCGAGAGCGAGGCGCAACTAGCGCTCAGCGCCACTGACCGTCTTTGGGCGGATGGCCACGCCAACCCGGCCTTTGGGGTGATCGTCGTCACTGTGCCGCCGGACGATATCGAAACCATCACCCGGATGGGGCGCGAAATCCCGCATGAGTTGACGCACTTGCTGGTTTATCAGGCGCTGGGTGATATGAGCCGTTACGCCGCCATGCCGAATTGGTTGAACGAGGGCCTGGCCGTGATGAACCAATCCAGTCCCGACCCGGAAGCGGCAGCTTCGTTGAGCCGCGCCCGTGAGGCCGGGCAGTTGCTGCCGCTCGCCACGCTGTGCGCGCCCTTCCCTTCCGACCCGGCGCAAGCCCAACTGGCCTACGCTCAGAGCGAGTCCATCGTGCACTACGTGCGTGATGTTTCCGGGTCGCGCGCCATCAGCAACCTGTTGCAGGCGTATCGTGACGGGCAGACCTGCGAGAGTGGCGTGCAGACGGCCCTCGGCTTCTCAATGACTGAGCTTGAGCAACGCTGGCAGGAAGACACTATCAGCGGAACCCCCACACAGTATGGTGAACAGCCCTGGTTGGCCTGGCTCGTCATCGGCGCCGTCATGGTCGTCATCGCGCCGATCATGTTCTCAATGGTCATCCATCGTCCGCGACCCATCACGCGAGTGGTATAATCGCGACGCAAAAGCCATCCAGAGCGGATGGCTTTTTTGTTTTCCTCTATGGATCATTCGTCGGCCCGGTTGCACGCCGTTGTGAGTGGTCGCGTGCAAGGCGTGAACTTTCGCTACAGCACCTTGCAACGCGCGCAAGTGTTGCGGCTGGCGGGTTGGGTGAGGAATTTGCCGAACGGCACAGTGGAAGTGCTGGCCGAAGGCCCTCAGCCAGCGCTCAGCCAGTTGCTGGAGTTCCTGCACCACGGTCCGCCGCACGCCCATGTGCTCTCGGTTCAAACCGAGTGGCGACCGGCCGCAAATGAGTTCACCCATTTCGACGTACGCGATTGATGTTCCATGCTCTCACGCCAAAATCCGCAACGTACCGCCTGGGTCGTGCTATGGACGGCCCTGCTCGCGTTTTGTGTCTTGCTCTATTTCGTGCCCACCGGGTTGATCGGCTGGGCGCAGCAAGCGACCGTCAATCAAAATATCGAAATTGAATACAACGGCACCGTGTACTTCCGGCGGCCGGGCTTTGACCGGCAGGAGTTGCCGCAGGGCACGGTGCCAGTTGGCGCCACGCTTTACACTCTGGGCAATACCCAGGTCACCCTTAACTTCATCGCTCCGGGCACAGTGCGATCACTGGCGACGGTGGTGGTCTACGGGGGCAGCACCGTCGTGCTCGAAACCGCCGCCAGCCCGCGCTTCCCGTGGTGGAGCCAACGGCCGCATGCCATTCACGTTCAAATTGAAAAAGGTGTGGTGCGCGTCTCCAACAACGGGGATGAGCGCGGGCGGATCGTCGAGCTGCAAATCGCCTCGGTGCCGAACGTGGTGACAGCCCTCGATACGCCGGGGAGCAATGTGCGAATTGATACGGCCTCGCAGACCGAGACCGTCATCACCGTGCGCGAGGGCGAAGCGCGCGTGACAGCGCAAGGTGAAACGCGGCAGGTGGCCTCGGATCAGCGAGTAGAGGTAGCGCCGGGCCAATCACCGGCTATGCCGTTACCGGCTGAGCGCAACCTGGTACGCGATGGAGAATTTCAGGCTTCCGTCGGCGCGGCCTGGACGCCGGCGATTCGACCGCCGAACGACACAACCGGCACGATCACCCCCGGAACCTTCGCCGGCCGGCAAGCCATTCGCTTTCAGCGCCTCAACCCCAGTTGGGGCGAAGTCGGTTTGACCCAGGGCCTGAATGATCTGGACGTGCGCGACTTCAACAGCCTCACGCTGCAACTGGATGTATTCTTGAATTTTCAGGATGGCGTCATCTACAACTGTGGCGAAACCGGCACCGAATGCCCGATGATGGTGCGCTTACGATTCGAGGACATTTTCGGGGCCGAACGCGAATGGGTGCAGGGGTTTTATTACAATGCCAGCGGGACATTTGGCAAGACGATCTGCCTCACCTGCTCAGAACCGTTGAGCGCGTCTCACTTTCTGTACCAGCGGCAGGAGTGGACATCTTACGACTCGGGCAATCTGCTCGAACAGTTCCGCGCCCGCGAGGTCTCGGCAGCCGTGCTCAAATCCATCACCGTGTACGGCGCCGGCCACTCGTTCGATGCGTATGTAACGCAGGTGCAGTTGCTCGTCTCCGATTAAGAGAGATTGCTAATCCGTTTCGACCCGTCACTCCCGCGCAAGCGGGACTCTAATAGCTACGCCCACGCTCGTGCGCCCACCGCCGACACAATCGCGCTTAACCGCCCATCCTCGGCCCGCCACGTCTCATGGCTAAAACCAACCGAAGCTGAGGCCACAAACGAAAACGCCGCTCCCAAACCCGGTTCAGTGCGCAGGGTTTGATAGTACCGGACGTATTGAGCACCTTTGTCCTGCAACGCTGTCCCGGCCAGTGGATTGCTGAACTCCGAAACGAAGAGCAGCTTCTCAGGATAGCGGCGGCGGTATTCCCGCCAGCTCATGCCACCCAGGGGCGAGACCATCTCGGCCTCATCACGCCAATAGCAATGCGCACAGATAAAGTCCGCGGCGCGCAAGGCGGTTTCCGCTTCATCCAAAAAGCGCAGATCGTTCGTGCGGTTGGGCACGGGGAAGCCGTCTGGAGAGAGACCGGGCCAGCCGAACTTCGCCTCGGGAAACGAGAACTTGAGATTGCGCTGCACGTCCAGAAACCACTGCGCGAACTCACGGCCATTTTGCCAGCTCAGCCCCCAGCCTTCTTCTTTCAAATTCACTTCGTTGTGCACTTCAAAGTAGCGAATGCCGCGTTCATAAAAACGCCGCATATCCTCCACCACGTGCGAGGCAAAATCTTCGGCGCTCACCATGCGGTCGCGCAGGTCGTCGAAGAGCCGCACCATAATGAACATCTTCGAGTTGATGGCGCGCAGACTGTCCACGTCTTCCGGGGCGGCGGTCGAGGTGAGCTTCACCGCCTCCACGCGGGCTTGTGCGATCGCGGCGAAATCCGCCGCCCCCATCCGGCCATCGGCCCGTCCGTGTAAACCGATGAGGCACTTTCCGGAAGGCCACAGGCTGCCAAAATCAAACACTGGTTGCAGCGGCAGATAGCGGTCGTTGGCCTCAATCCGTTTGGCGAACAGGCGCTGCAACTCGTCTGGTGATTGGGCTGCCACACGATCCACTTTGATTTGTGGATAGTTCTGCGCGAACCACGTGTTGATATTGCCGTATTCCGGATAGCCGTTCGCTGCATCAACAATCGTCACGATTTGCTGCGGCGCGAAATGGCGACCGGCGGTGTCTGGCTCGGCGGTGAGCGTGACAGCGAATTTGATGTCGTAGTCTTTAGCCCCCGCGACCCAGGCCCAATAGTTTTCTTTTGGAAGCAGGATTATCGAATAGAGGGGCTTATCCGGCATCGTGGTCGTATCCCTTTCGCGTGATTATACCCATCGGCTCCGAACGGACTCTCGCCGAGTAGTTCTTCAAATCGAGTGAAGCGGTTATCAG
>JBQTJD010000004.1:0-3618 GCA_052387475.1 Anaerolineales bacterium
CCGAGCATGTCACCGGGTGTGCGGAGTGCGAAGCCCGGTGGGAGGCGCTGGCCCGCGTGGACGTGTTGTTCGCAGCGGCGCCCTCCGTCGCCCCGCGGCCCGGCTTCACCGGGCGCTTCAACGCGCGTCTCAACCAGCGCCGTTCGCAACCGCGCCCGCTATGGGGCGTATTCGCATTAGGCCTGGGCGCTCTGGGCGGGGCGATGTTGATCTTGCCACTCGGGCTGGGCATCTTGTGGACGTTGGTTCAGGCGATGGGTCAACCCGCAACTGCTGCGGCCATGTTCAATAGCGCCTCGGCTGCCAGTGATGTGGCCGTCACGTTGCTGGGCGCATTCGCCGCCATCGCCAAAGCAGTGGGTGAATATGCCCTCACCGCGCCAGCCGTGTGGGTGGGTGTGAGCGCGGCGCTCATCGTCGTCGCGGCTTGGATTTATCTCATGCGCCGATTGGCGCTGCAAGGATTGATGTTATGAAGAAACTATTGATTGGCCTTCTCCTCATGACGCTGCTATTGGCGGTTGGCGTCTCCACTGTATTTGCTAGCGGTTTGGCCGATCGCACCATCTGGGGCGGCAATAACGTCATTCAAAGCGGCCAGACTGTTAGTGGCAACCTCACCATCTTCGGTGGCAACACCACGATTGAAGATGGGGCGCGCGTCACCGGTGACATGACCGTGATGGGTGGCAACACCACCTTGGCCGGGACGGTGGAGGGCGATGTGGTGGTCTTCGGCGGCTCGGTAGATTTGCAAAGCACCGCCGTCATCGAAGGCAACCTCATCCGGTCGGGCGGTTCGGTGAACGGGCAGGAAGGCTATGAGGTGCAGGGCAGCGAAGTGACGGGCTTTGAGGGCAACTTTGATCAACTGCCGATCCCCATTCCATTGCCCGATTTTGTGGATGTTCCTGAGGCGCGCTTCAGCCCGGTCAACTACGCGCTGACGCTGTTGTGGGAGGTATTCACTGCCTTTGGATTGGCCGTGGTCGCCGGGATGCTGGCCATCGTCGTCATGCTCTTCATGCCCGACCAGACGACACGCGTGACCGCCGCCATCGGGTCAACACCGATGCTCTCGGGCCTCGTCGGGCTGTTGACGCTGCTGGCCGTGCCCATCGTCGCGGTCGTCATCGCCATCACCATTTGCCTCAGCCCGTTGAGCCTCATCGGGATGCTGGTCTATGCGCTGGCGCTGTTCTTCGGCTGGCTCGCCTTCGGCATCCTCTTCGGTGACCGGCTGGCGACGGCGTTGCGATGGCCGTTTCTCAGTCCGGTGGTCTCGGCGGCGTTAGGGACGTTCATTATCACCTTGCTCGTCAACGGCATCAATCTCGTTCCCGGTGTGGGCGGACTATTCAGCTTTTTGGCCTGGCTCGTCGTCGCCTCCATCGGGCTGGGCGCGGTGGTGCTTACCCGTTTCGGCACGCGGCCATACCTCAGCACTCCGGTTTCCGGCCCGCCCGCGCCCGCCGCACCACCACCGCCACTTCCTTTCGAGCCGCCAGCCAGCGATCAGCCGCAGATGACGAGCTAAGCTGCGCTTGGCCGATGATGATTAAGAAGCGGATGCGCTTTCGCACATCCGCTTTTTTGTTGATTGCAACTTGTGCTTGTCTTCACCACTCACGGATGCTTAAGGAAAGCGGCTACCGGAACTTTACTTGTTGCGCTATCGTTGACGGTGTAATCTCTTATCGTTGAGTAGGTAACCATGAACAAAACGACCTTTAGTCTCGTTGCCGGCGCGTTAGCCGGCGCACTGGTCTGTGCGGCGACCTTTGCCTTCTTCAGCATCACGCGGCCTGGCTGGCTACAAGCATTGATCATGCCGCCGCAGTCCGCGCGTCCCGTGGTCATCAAGCCGCTGCCCACCGAGCCAGGCCAGCCGGATGTATTCTCGACAGCCACCGCTATCCCCAATTTACCCTCGGCCACACCGCTGCCCACGGCAGCGGATGCGGCCTGCGGCGGCCCGGAACAACTCACCATTGCGCTGCTGGGAGTGGATGACCGCGAGGGCAACTACAGCAAGCCCACGCGCACCGACGCCATCAGCCTCGTCAACGTGCGCTTCACCGATAAATCGGCCGCGCTGCTTTCCATCCCGCGCGATTTGTACGTCGCGCAGCCCAGCCTGGCATACGCCGACATGAAACAAGACCGCATCAACACTGCCTGGCTACACGGCGAACGGTATGGCGTTGAAGGTGGCGGCCCGGCGGAACTTAAATCCACCGTCGAGTTAAACTTTGGCATCCGCGTGCATCGCTATGTGCTCGTCAACTTCGGTGCGTTCATTCAATTTGTGGATGCGCTGGGTGGGATTGAGGTGGACGTGCCCGAGGCGATTTCCGACCCGCGCTTTCCGCGTGAGGATGACGGCGGGACGTTCGTGTTTGAAGTGCCGGCCGGCGTGAATCATTTCGACGGTCTGACGGCGTTACGGTACGCGCGCACGCGTCATCAGGATGATGATTATCATCGCGTCCGCCGGCAGCAACTGGTGTTGCTCGCCATCCGTGACCGGCTGCTCAGCCCTGACGTCATCCCGCAGATCCCGGCCCTCATCGCCTCGCTCAACGGTCTCGTCCGCACCGATCTCACGCCTGAGGAATTGGCCGCGTTGGTTTGCCTCGGCCCGCAAATTGTCCGCGCCAACATCCACCCCCTCACGCTGACGGCGAACAACGTCATCCCATGGACGACGCCCACCGGCGCGCAGGTCAGCATCCCCAACCGCGATACGCTTGGGCCGCTGGTGCAGGAGTTTCTCGGCCAATAATCAACCGTGTTAAACTGATTCGCGAAAGGATTGAACGGATATAATCCCTTCCGTTCAATCCTTTTGTTTCCGCTTCATCCGTTGACTATGCACATTCTGCTCACCAATGACGATGGCGTGCACGCGCCGGGACTGTTGGCCCTCAAACAAGCCTTCGAGTCATTCGCCAAAATCACCGTCGTCGCGCCCTCGCGCAACCAGTCGGCCAGCGGGCACCGCAAGACGCTGCACAAACCGCTGCGCCTCGAGCCGGTTCAACTGACCGATGGGTCGCCAGCGTGGTCGTGCAGCGGCGCGCCGTCGGATTGCGTGGCGCTGGCCCTGCTCGGTTTTGTGAAAGAGAAAGTGGATTGGGTCGTGTCGGGCATCAATCCACACTACAACCTCGGGCAGGACATCACCTACTCGGGCACGGTGACCGCCGCGCTGGAGGCGGTGCAATTTGAGGTGCCCGGGATCGCGGTCTCAACCGACCATGTGCAAACGCCGGACGAGTACGTTTCGCCGGCGCAACTGGCCGCGCAGGTCGTGCAGCGCCTGGCCGAGCGACCACTGCCCGGCAACACTGCCTTGAACATCAACGTACCAAAAGAGGGAGCGAAAGGCTGGCGCCTCACGCGACAGGGGCGGCGTGTGTACCGCGATGTGTTGGTCGAACGCCTCGACCCGCGCGGCAAACCCTATTACTGGATTGGCGGTGAATGGCCCACCGGCATCGCCGACGAGGGCACCGACATCTGGGCGCTCGAACAAGGCTACGCCTCGCTCACGCCGCTTGATCTCGATCTGACCGCGCATAGTATCCTGGCTCAGTTACGCCATCTGGAATAGCG
>JBQTJD010000005.1:0-5740 GCA_052387475.1 Anaerolineales bacterium
CACGACGGATTGCAAATAGCGCGCGACGCCTTCCAACGGGCCGGTGAGGTAGAAGAACAAAAACCGTCCCATCAGCCCGACGCCGACGAGGAAGAATGGCAGGCTCAGCAAGCCAAAGGTGCGCAACGGTTCATATAAAGCATAGAGGCGAACAATAGTCGCCACTGATCGTTTGACGTAGTCCCACTCATTTTGTACCAGTCGCGAGGGCCGCCGGGTGGGATTGGTTTTGATGGCGATATGTCCCACGCGCAAACCTTTTTTGCCGGCCTGAATGATGGTCTCAAGTGTGTAGGTATAGCGGGTGAAGAGGTTGAGGCGCAGGGCCGCTTCGCGCGAGTAGGCACGAAAACCGCTCGTCGCATCGGGGACGGTGGTGCCTGAGGCCGCCCGCACCACCCAACTGCCCCATCCTTGCAACAGTCTCTTGATCGGTGAAAACTCGGTCACCGTGGCGGTCTGACGATCACCGATGACGACATCGGCCTCGTTGCTCAAGAGCGGCGCCACCAGCCGAGGAATATCAGCCTGTGGGTATTGATTGTCACCATCGGTATTGACGATGATGTCAGCGCCAAGATTGAGCGCGGCTTCGATGCCGGTCTGAAAGGCTGCCGCTAGGCCACGCCGAAACGGATGCGAAACGATGTGCGCGATGCCATGCTCACGCGCGACTGCCACTGTATCGTCAATGCTGCCGTCGTCCACGACAAGAATTTCTACCCTAGCGACACCAGGGACTTGCCGGGGAATTTCGGCGAGCACGTGCGATAAATTCTCCGCCTCGTTGTGACATGGGATCTGCACAATAAGCTTCATGCGTCAGCCACGCTCTCCGGCGACCACGTAAAAGCCGGTTGCTGCAAATACTCGTGTAAGCTCATGGCTGCGGCATCTCGCTTCGATAGAACAGGATTCTGAAGGCGCCAACCGATGCCGATATCAGCATCGTCCCAGCGGATAGCGCCTTCGGCCTGCGGCGCGTAGTAGTTTGTGCATTTGTATTGGAGGTCGGCGACCTCAGACAGGACGGCGAAACCATGGGCAAAGCCGACGGGCACAAAGAGTTGCTTGTGATTCTCCTCGGTCAACTCAACGCCAAACCACTGGCCGAAGGTCGGTGAGCCAAACCGCAAATCCACGGCGACATCAAAGATCACGCCGAGCGTACACCGTACCAGCTTGGCCATCGGCGCAGACATATCCTGATAATGCAGGCCGCGCAACACTCCACGTACCGAGCGAGAGTGATTGTCCTGGATAAATACTTCTTGCAGGCCAAGCCCGGACAACGTGCGCTGACTATAACTTTCGAGAAAGAAGCCGCGGTCATCGCGAAATACCTGGGGCTGCAAGTACTTCAAACCATGTAGTGGTGTGTCAATGAGTTGGGTACCCATAGAAGTGTGTCTCTGTCTCAACGGTCCACACGCTTAGACAATGGTCGCCATCAATGTCACCGCTGGGCCGTGGACATGCTGCGCATCGTCGTGGACAGGCGCAACTCGCCCAAAGCCAGCTTGCTCAATCATCAGCTGCAAAGACTTACGGTTAGGCCAAAACGAGTGGGCCGATAGGCCGCTCAGTTTGTCCTTCAACCCATGCTCTTTGTACAACATCCCCTGCCAGCCATGCTGGTTGAGTTTCGCTTTGTGGTCGGGTGCATAGTGCGTCCATAGAAAAAGATGCCGTGTGACGCGCGCAATTTGGCCCAGCAACTTCCATGGCTCAGGCAGGTGATACAGCAACCCGACGCAAAACACGGCATCGAACTGGCCATAGTGAGTAAGGTCTGAGCTTTCCAGATTTGACAACTCAAAATCCACCTTTGCGGCCCGGTATACCTCTTTCACAAACTGAGCACGCCGCAAATTTTCGAGCCGGCCTTCCAGTCCGAGCACGCGTTCGACCCCCGGTCGCCGCGCCAGCGCCAGCGTGTGACCACCCTCCAGGCTGCCCAACTCCAAAATCGTCCGCGTGTTAGTTACATGCTGAAAAAACCACTGAAGGCGAATGTCGTTGAAGGCATCGTACTTGCCTCCATACGATTTCCCGTCGAGCATAAACCTTGTCGCCCAGGGGCGTAGTTTGTCAAACTCACGTCTCAATTCATTGGGCGACATACGAGCACATTTTCAGACACAAATCCATGACAATCTGCATGTTGGCCGATACGGCAGGATAATTCGTCCGAATTGATGAGGCGCAAGTCGTGAGCTAACGTTGCCGAAAGTTGTATAACTATGTAGAGCATCACTCGCCTTAGACTCAGCCGACTAGTTGTTCAATTATCCTCGGCCATCGGTGCGCATATTGCTTCAGCATTCGGTGCGACCAGACGTAATCATGAGCATCCTGAGCCAGGCGTCGACGCAACAAGACATCCGTCACCAGGGCCTCCAGTGCTTCCGCCCAGTCCCGCATCGTATTCTGCACCAAGAAACCGGTCGTCAAATGGCTGATCGTCTCTGAATATACAGGGACATCACTGTAGAGACCGGGTATTCCCAAAGCGCCGTAGTCCAGGAATTTGAGATCCGATTTACAGCGTGTGAACGGCGTATCCACCAATGGCGCCAGCCCCAAATCCCACCGCGCTGTCTGCGCCAGCCAGCCCACGAAGATGGGATACTCTTCGTGACCGGTAGTGGACAATAGCCGAATCGGCAACCCATCAAATGCCTGCCACAGTTTGGCATCGGCCACCCCGCCCACAAATTGTAACTCAACCGTCTCTCGATGTCGCCGCAAGACCGCCCGTAACGGCTGTACGATCATGGCCAGGTCGGTATCGTGTGAATACGTGCCCATGAATCCAATCACCACCCGGCCCGGTCGCCGGCTCGGCGCGGCTAGCGACCGGGCCGGCGCGAACAGACGCTCGTCAATCGCGTTGGGCACAACAACGGTATTTGGATTCAAGGACTGCATCCGTTCGCTCAAGCGGGTGGTGGAGACGATGACACCATCGGCTTCGCGCGCCAGATAACGGATGAATTGCCTTTGGGCTTCGGTAACGCCCGTCTGGGCTAAACAGTCCACCTCCAAATCCAACAGGTTGTCATCGAGTGTATAGATCAGTCGAGCAGACGTGCGGCGGATCAATCTCACCAATCGTTCGGCGGCATCCATAGTCAAGCCGTGGGGACGCCACATTCGTTCAACCACGACAACGTCTGCGGCTTGATCGTACTCGGGACCAGCCGTAACCCGCAACTGACCAGCCTCGGCCAGGTAACGTAGCGGCTGCAACAATCGGATGTACGAGCACCCATGGGGCCGCAAATCAGGCCCATGTTCGTAAAGCACATGCACCTTGAGCATCACAGCCTCAGGCACGCCTCGGCAGCGCAGGGAAGAGCGCGGCGAGGGTCTCGAACGCCGCGCCTTCCGGATGATATTGCACCATATCGTGGAGCGCCTGCCAGCCCAGATCGCGACGCAACACCGGCTCACGGATCAAACGCTCCAGCGCGGCGCGGCATGCCGCTTTGGACTCTGTATCCACGACTAGGCAATTCGCCTCATGGCGGGCGAAACTGTCGGTCCCACCCTTCTGAGGCACAATCACCGCGAGACCGCAGGCCATGGCCTCCATGGCCGTCAGCCCCATCGCCTGAAACGACGAGAAGTCCACAAACGCATCCACTTCATTGAACAGGCTGGCTAACTGGGAAGGCTGCACTACTCCGGCGTTGCGCCATGGAAAGCGTCGGGGCAAAGCGAGGAAAGCCGGATCCTCGCTCTCACAGCCGAAGAGCACCACCTCCACGCCATGCGCGCGACTGACCTCGCCCAGCAATTCCATCGTCAAGTGCGGCTCGCGGCGCGGCGAACTCGGGCGGATCATCGCTGCGATGCGGAGCGGACGCTCCGGCCATTGGGGGGAGCGACTGCGTCGAGGCCGAAACAGATCGACCGCGACGCTCGGCCCGACCACGGCGCTGTCGGCGCCGGTGTGGTGCTTCACTGTCGCTCGGTTCCAAGCCGTTTTCGTCACGCGCACCAGGTCGGGATATAGCGTGTAGGATTGCAGTGCGCGTTCATAGTCGCTGGAGTGCTCGGCGTAGAAAAACGGCTCAAAGTCCTGAATGTAGTAACCGCGCACCGACGCTGCGCCCTCGGCTGCGAGTTGTTGCATCCATGCGACTGAGATGTTGTAAGTGGCGACGACGGCATCGTAATGTGGCAACAACGCGGCGATCTCCCTCGGCTGATCAACCCAAACTACGCGCATGGGCAAATTCGGGTGGCCCCGTTCAAAGATCACACGACATTCGTTGAGATTGGCGATGTCGACTTGAACGCCCATACGCTGCATTGCTGCGGCTTCTTGCAGGATGACGTTAGCGCCGCCGCCACCCTCCCGCACCGGAAGCAAAAACAGGAGCCGGCGGCCTTCCCAGCGCCGACGGCCGGCGTCAATCAAGGCCCGCCGTCTCGGCAGCACTTGAACCCGCACGCGAATGCCGGCCATCACCCGATCAACGCGAGCGGCGTGCACGCCGGTCTCCACGATGGATGCGTTGTGCTTGGCTATCAACTTTTGGTGAGCCTCATCACTCAGCTGCCGACGGCGTTCGTGCGAATAGCTTCGTGATTGGGCATGATAGACATACGCATCGTCCGCCACCGCCAACTGTCGCCCCGTTTGCCGCACCCGCAAGCAATAATCATTCTCCTCGCCATAGCCTTGCCCGAAGGTGGCCTCGTCAAACTCGCCCACTTCGTCTATCACCGACCGCTTAATCAGCAGACAAAAGCCATTGAGAAACGCCAGCCGCGGATAAAGCCGTGCAGACGAAGCAGCTATGCCGAGCGCGAATTCGACCGGCGACATACTTGAGGGTAACGGGTTGTCGGCCCAATCGCCCATCGTATCCAATAGTTCGGGAACAGACTGCCATGAAGCCGTGTTGGACAGCGGTCCGACAATGCCGATGTTTGGATCGGACTCGGCGCAGGCGATGAGGCGATCAAGCCAGTCGGGCGTCACCAGCGTATCGCTATTGAGTAGAACCACATAGTCGCCCATGGACTCGCGCAAGCCCTGATTGGCTGCGCGTGTGTAGCCGCGCGCCTGCTCGTTGCGATGGAGCACAGCGTCTTGCTCCGACGCCCATCGCACCAGATAGTCGTGGGCTGCAGGCCCACTTCCGTCGTCCACGAGAATGAGGCGGTACGGCATCCGCGTGTAGCGGACGACTGACTCGAGACAGCCCTTAACATCCTCCAACGCATCGTGGATACACACCACGATATCCGCCGACGCGGTGTGGGGCGTGAGAGGAAGAACGATCTCCGGTTCCTGTAGGATGAAAGGCGCGACGCGCGCGGCGCGAAAGCGCGCCAACCACCGTTGCTGCCTTGCTCCCAACGCACTCATGAGCACTTCCCCGGCGCGCGTCACGGCCTGGTTCCACCCATGCTTAAGCGCGAAATCAAAAAAGAGTTCATAGGCGTTGACGGCGCGGGCCAGAAGGTGATGAACGGAATTGACGACATGACCGCGGAGTGTGTTAACCGGCGCGAGCCGACGAAAGAGCCGCCCAGTGATGTGAGCGGCGCGCCAGCCGAGACTGTTTTGCGTCTCGCTCAATTCAGCCCGCAGCAGCAGTTGGGCTTGCGCCTGTTGCACAGCCTGCGTGTTGGCCGCAACCTGTTGACGGAGGGTGAGATTGATACGATGGAGCTGGTCATTTTCGCGCGCCAGCCACCACTGGCGTTGCTCGTACGCGCG
>JBQTJD010000006.1:0-3219 GCA_052387475.1 Anaerolineales bacterium
GCGCTCGCCCCCACATTCACCTCCTCGGCGTCCGGGATGATGCGCGCGACTTCCTCTAAATACTTCGGCTCGAACACCACATCGCGATTGCCACGGATGACGAGCGTGGGCCCGCGCAACTGCCGGAACAAATCGCGCCCGTTCCACCCACTAAGGGTGTTGCGATACATCGTCTGCATGATGTGCGGCGTGGTGAAGAACAGATCTTTGAGCCACGCGGCCTGCGCGACGTTGAGCAGCGCGGTGGGGAGGCGCAGGGCGGCTTTGTGAACGGGATGCAGATTGTATTCGACAGCGGAGGCGAGCAGCACGAGTTTGCTCACGCGCTCCGGATGCGCCAGCGCGTACTCGGCCACGATGGCCCCGCCGAACGAATGCCCGAGCAGCACAAACGGCTCGGTCACGCCGAGCACATCAAGCGCGCGGTCGATGTCATTCACGAACTCGCTCATCGTGTACTGCGCGTCGGCAGGCTTGTCGGCCATGCCAAAGCCGCGCAGGTCGAGGGCGATGCAGCGCGAGTCGTCGGAGAACGCTTGCAGTTGATAGCGCCACTGCACCGCGTGCCCGCCGTAGCCGTGGATGAAGACCATCGTCCGCGCGGGCCGGTCGGGCGAGAGGTCAATCGCGCTCAGGCGCAGCAGCGGCTTCTCGCTGATCCGCACTTCCCGACGATAGAGTTCGATATCAACATCCATAAGATTTGAACCGCAAAGGACGCAAAGGATTTGAAAGCTAAGCTGGTTGTGTATTCACCGGTTCAACCCGAATACGTTTCATTTGCCTCACAAGCACTGCCGAGAATTCCAACAGTTCCTCGCTGGCCATGTCTGTCGCTTGCTTGGAACTCAACCCCTGAGTATCAAACGCGATTTCGAACGCGCATTCATCGGCATTCCAAACTACTTCTCTTTCCACAACGGGATTTCTGAGATGCACACGTATCCCGAGTTCTTCCTTCAAATCAACTTGCGACTCAGGCAACTCATCCCGTGATGCACCGTCCAGGATTAGTTTCATCTTCACACGAAACCATTGGGGAGTCATGGTTTTCCAATGAGGCTTTGCATCACCGAAAAAGCCCACCCAGTTTTTCTAGCAAGTGCGGGCCGAGGATGAGCAGGCCGATGAGCACGGCGGTGAGTGAGGCCAGCAGCACAGCGGCTGCGCCCACGTCTTTGCCGATTTTGGCGAGGTCGTGATATTCCGGCGAGGCCAAATCCACAATCGCTTCGATGGCGGTGTTGAGAAACTCGCACACCCATACGCCCGCCACCGTCAGCGCGATGATGGCCCATTCCACCCGGTCGAGGCCGAGCCACAGACCGGCGACGAGCACGGCCACCGATGCGGTCGCATGAATCCATGCATTTTCCTGCGTGCTCAGGACGTACCACCATCCGGCGAAGGCATGCCGAAACGACGCGATGCGGTTGATGGCGCGGCGGGGCGTTTGCTTTTGCGATTGTGAGGCCATGGTGTGCTGGCACTATAACGCGGATGGGGGATGTTGGCAACGGATTTGGTAGCGGATGTGGGCAACGGATGATACGCGGATGGGAACGGATGCTGCCGCCGCGACGTTCATCCGCTGCCGAAATCCACTATCCATTGCTACCGCCCGTTGTAGAATCTTCCCATGCCTCGTCGTTGGCTACTCATTGTCTTGCTCCTTGCGTCCTTGAGCCTTGTGGCCTTGGCCCTTTGGAATTGGCTCATCGTTGGCCTGCCCTCACTCGACCGGTTGACCGAGAACACTGCGACACCCTCCACGAAGATTCTGGCGCGCGATGGGCGGCTGCTGTACGAAATCACCGACCCGGCGGGCAAGCGGCATACCACGATTCCACTCAGCGAAATCCCGCTCGCGCTGCAACGCGCGACGATTGCAACGGAGGACGCCAGCTTTTATTCGAACCCGGGCGTGGATGTGGTCGGCATCGCCCGCGCGGTGTGGATTAATGTGACTGGCGGTGAGGTGCTCGCGGGCGGCAGTACGATCACGCAGCAAGTGGCGCGCAACATGCTGCTTGACCCGGAGGAACGCGCCTCGCGCACGCTGACCCGCAAGCTGCGCGAATCCATTCTGGCGTGGCGACTGGCGCAGGCTTATTCGAAAGAGCAGTTGCTCGAACTGTATCTCAATCAAACCTATTACGGCCATTTGGCTTACGGCGTCGAAACCGCCGCGCAGACCTTCTTCGGCAAATCGGCCCGTGATTTGGATTTGGCCGAAGCGGCGTTGATTGCCGGTTTGCCGCAAGCGCCATCGTTGTACGATCCGCTGCTCTATCCCGAAGCCGCGAAGGAGCGGCAGACCATCGTGCTCGATTTGATGGTGAAGCAGGGCTACGTCACTGCAGATGAAGCAAAGCTGGCGAAAGATGAGCCACTACAATTTGCTTCGACCGCGTTCCCGGTCGAAGCCCCGCACTTCGCCTTCTACGTGTGGAATCTCATCGAGCAGAAGTACGGGCCGGAGGTGTTGTACTCCGGCCTCACCGTGACGACGACGCTCGACCTTGACTTGACACGGGTCGCCGAGCAAATCGTGCGCCGCCGTCTGGCGCAGATTGTGGATGACCAGGACGGCCCGGCGCACAATGCCACCGACGCTGCGCTCGTCGCGCTCGACCCGCGCACCGGGCAAGTGCTCGCCCTCGTCGGCTCACCCGATTACTTCAACGCCCCCATCTCCGGCGCTATCAACATGGCTGTTGCCCCGCGCCAACCTGGCAGCGCCATCAAGCCCATCACATACGCGGCGGCCTTCTCGCCTGAGAACTGCGCCCTAATCCCTAATCCCTCATCAAGCGCGGGATTAGGGATTAGGGATTGCCCCTGGACCCCCGCCACGATGATCCTCGATGTGCGCACGGCGTTCGTCACCAAAGAGGGCTTTTCGTACGTGCCGCAGAATTACGACCGCGCCTTTCATGGGCCGGTCTCGGCGCGCGAAGCGTTGGCCGGCAGCCTCAATGTGCCGGCTGTACTCGCGCTTGAACACATCGGCTTGCCGGCGATGATCCGGCTGGCGGGGCGCATGGGCATCACGACTCTTTCGGACGCCGACCGCTTCGGCCTGGCGCTGGCGCTGGGCGGGGGCGAGGTGCGACTGCTCGACCTCACCGGCGCGTTTGGCGTCTTCGCCACCGGCGGAGTACACGTACAACCCACTTTGATTCTTGAAGTGCGCAACGCACTCGGGCAACTCATCTA
>JBQTJD010000007.1:0-3193 GCA_052387475.1 Anaerolineales bacterium
ACTCGACCTGGCCGTCGTAGCCAGTGATGTGCTGCCCGAGTCGGTCGAGAATGCGCCCTTCCTCGAAGAGTCCTACGTTCTGGCCGTCAGCGCGCGCCATCCGTTCCTGGGCAAACGGCAAAACGTGAAGCTGGCCGACCTCGCCGCCGAGCCATTCATCCTCTTCGCCGAAGGCTACAGATTGCGCGAGGTGACGCTGCGGGCCTGTCGCACTGCGGGCTTCGATCCAAAGGTCGCGCTCGATGGCGGCGCGATGCAGAGCGCGCTGGAATTCGTCGGCTCTGGGTTGGGCGTGGCGTTGGTGCCGGAATTGGCGCTGACCGAGGCCAACCACATCCATGCCGTCCGCATCTCCGATCAAAACTTGAAGCGCGAGCTGGGGCTGGTATGGCTCAAGGCCCGCTCGCTCAGCCCGGCGGCCCGCACATTGCGAGACTTTCTCGTAAAACCAAGGTGATGGCGCGCCTGGCAGTGTTGATTGCGGTCGCCGGGTGGTTGGGCGCCTGCGCCACCGGCTCGGCGACCATGCCGCCGGTGTTCACGCTCGCACCGCCACCTGCGACCCAGCCTCCCGGCACACCGACGCTCGCGAGTATCTCCACGGCGACCGCCACATCCCCCACCTCTCCAACCCTCACCCCATCACCCACGCCACTGCCGACAAGACGCGTAGCCATCATCTCTATTGACGGCCTGCGCCCCGATGCGTTACAGCAAACCCCCTCCCCGAACATCCGGGGGCTGGCGGAGCGCGGCGCGTTTTCGTTTACGGCGCAGACGATCTTACCCTCAGTGACTTTGCCGGCGCATACCTCCATGCTCACCGGCTATGGGCCGGCGGTGCACAAAGTGGATTGGAACGATTACGAGCCGGCGCGCGGCCCACTGGCGACCGTGCCGACGATTTTCTCTCACGCCCATCGCGCGGGCTTGCGCACCGTGCTCGTCGCGGGCAAAGAAAAGTTCAAACACCTCGACGTGCCCGGCACGCTGGATGCGTTTGTGTTCGCCCCGGCAGGCGACAATGACGTCACTGAAAACACGCTGGCACAAATCGCCGCCGGGTTCGATCTGCTCTTCATCCATCTGCCGACTGTGGATCAAGTCGGCCACTCGGCCGGCTGGATGTCGGAGCCGTATCTATCTCAGGTCACGCGCGCCGATGAAGATGTGGGCCGCATCCTGACCGCGCTGCCGCCGGACACCACTATCCTCCTCACCGCCGATCACGGCGGCCTCGGCGTCACGCATGGCCGCGACATCCCCGAAGACATGACCATCCCGTGGATCATCGCCGGGCCGGGTGTGCGCATGAACTATGAATTGCAACAACCGGTAGTAACGATGGACACGGCAGCGACCGCGGCCTTTGTGCTCGGATTGCAGTTGCCGGGCGATGCGGAGGGGCGGCCCGTGCTGGAAGCGTTTGACTCGCACTCACCGGCCCCAACACCGGAAGCCGCTGTCCCGCAGACTATCCGGCTGCTGTTCACCGGCGATATCAACCCCGGGCGCTGCCCGGCGCAGCGCTCAGCCGCAGCCGATGATTTCACGTTGCCCTATCACGCTGTAGCCGAGGTATTGCGCGCCGCCGACATTACGGTAGGCAGCCTCGACGGCACCCTCTCCGACATCGCCGCGCCCAGCCTGTGCCCGGAAACGCTCAACCTTATCGGCCCGGCGCGCACGGTCAAGGGCTTGTCCTTTGCGGGTTTTGACGTCATCACGACTGCGACTAATCACGCCAAGGATTGCGGCGTGGCGCGTGTGATTTGTGATGAAGCTTTGCGCGACACGCGCGAGCATTTAATGACGGCAGGTGTTCAGCCGGTAGGCAGCGGCGAAAACATCATCGCTGCACGAACGCCCGCCATTATCGAGCGCAACGGCGTGCGGTTCGCGTTCCTCGGCGTGTGTTCAGTGTGTGACGGGTTGCTGGCCCGTGACGCCTCTCCCGGTGTTGCGCCGCTCGACCTGGAAACTTTGCTGGCCGACATTGCTGCCGCTCGCGCGCAGGCCGATGTCGTCGTCGTGTTACCCCAGTGGGGAGTCGAATACTCAGAAGCGCCGTTGGCTGAACAACATGAATGGGCGCAACAGATGATGGACGCCGGCGCGACGCTCATCGTCGGTAACCATCCGCATATCATCCAACCCGTCGAGCCGACGGCGCAAGGATTGGTCGCTTACGCGCTCGGCAACTTCATCTTTGATCAGGGACCGCCGGACACGCAGCATGGCATCGTCCTAGAAGTGACATTCCACGACGCACAACTCGCAGAGTGGCGCGCGTTACCCGTTGTCATTGAGGACCTTCATCAACCCCGTTGGGCCGAAGGTGATGAGGCTCAAACGATTTTGGCGCGGGCGGGCGCACTTCCGTAACTTGAGGGCCGCAGAATTTGGGCCCGAATAGGAAGATATTGGCCTACACGCCTAAGGGGAGTACAATCACAGTGTCCGAGGTAGCTATGCCGGAAACTTCTCGCTCATCCATCAATCCCTTCATAATCCAGGGCATGATCCGCGACCCAGAGCAGTTCTACGGTCGCAGGCAGACGCTCACGGAAATTTGGGGCTACCTACGGAAGGATGCCAACGTCTCCATCGTCGCCGAGCGGCGCATGGGTAAGTCGTCGCTGTTGGCCCACATCGCGCGCACCGCAGCCGAAGAGTTGCGCCAATTTGGAAAGACGGTCGAGGCGCACTACCTCGATCTTGAATTGGTGGCGGATGCCGAAGAATTTTTCAGTCGAGTAGCAGAGTTCTTGCAAATGGACAAGACCGACGAAGTCACGCCACGTGATCTCGAACGCGGCCTCGAAGGCCGTCGCGTCATTCTCTGCCTCGACGAATTCGACCGCACAGCCTACAATCCGGCTTTCCCGTCGGATTTCTTCGCCGCGTTGCGTGGCCTCTCGCAGACCGGGTATCTCACGCTAGTGGTTGCTTCCAAAACGCCGCTGGTGGATTTCACCTCCAACGGTGGTTTCACTTCACCCTTCGCCAACATCTTCCCGCCGCAGCCCATCGTCCTAGGCCCGCTCACCGACACCGAGGCGCGCGAACTGCTTACCCGTACGGCACGCCGCGCTGAAATTAATTTCGATGAGGCGACGCTCGACAAAGCGATTGCTTTGACGGGTGGTCATCCGTGGCGTGTGCAACTCATTGGCTGGCATTTGGTGGAGGC
>JBQTJD010000008.1:0-8393 GCA_052387475.1 Anaerolineales bacterium
CGGGCCTGTAGCGCAGTTGGGAGCGCGCCTCAATCGCACTGAGGAGGCCAGGGGTTCGAATCCCCTCAGGTCCACCTGATTTACGACACCTGCACTTGCGTGCGGTGCAAGTGTTTCAGATTTTCGATTGCCGATTGAAAATCGTAAATCTGAAATCGAAAATCCAAAATAGAAAAGGGGCCCATAGCGCAGTTGGGAGCGCGTCTCAATGGCATTGAGAAGGTCGAGGGTTCGAATCCCTCTGGGTCCACACAATGTAGGGGCGGGCGTGCAAAGCTAAGCTTTGCCAGTCCCCGCCCACCAAAGCGACGAACGGGAGCAGTAAGCCATCCCCTCAGCGAGCCGGAGATAGTGCAAGCCCGGCGCAGCGGTCAGGGACCGCACACAAGGCTGAACTCGCCCGGGAGCACCGCCAGCGAAATGTCGGATCAATCCTCGTGATTGCCCGAACCGTAGGGGCAACCCTTGTGGTTGCCCGGTAGTTGGCAGCGGGTCCGCCCGATAGCGCGGCCATGAGATGACGGCAAACGCCTCGTGGGCGTTTGCTTAAGCGAAATGCTATGCATTTCGCCGTAATCAGGGTGGTACCGCGGAGGCCCCTTCGTCCCTGAACTGGATGAATGGGGCTGTTTTATTTCCGGAGGTCGGCATGGTTGACAAACGCAAAATGCCTTCAGTGTTTGACCAAGTGCGCCAGCGGCTGCGCGAATTGCTTGACCGGCTTGGCCCATTGCTTAGACCTCGCAAAGTTCAGCCGAGGACTGTCCCCGTGCATGTGGGCGCAGGTAGCGCGTCACGCTATCAGTGCTAGTATTCCGAGCCGGGCGACACAGTCGCCCGCGTTTCGTTACAGGAGAGAATGACATGGCTACCATAAAGAAACAATCACCGGCCAAGAAGAAGCCGGTGGCGAAGAAGACCGTGAAGAAGGCGATGAAGGCTGTCGCGAAGAAAAAGACTGTGGCGCGTGCGAAGACCGTCACGAAATCGAAGGCCGCGCCGCGCCGCCGCACCACCCGGCCTGCCGTTCGCGCCGTCCCGACCATTACTAGCAAGAAAACGGCAACTGTTGTCAAGCGCCCGGTGGCAGACGCCAACCGCTACGACCCGGCCATCATCGAGCCGAAGTGGCAGAAGAAATGGGCCAAGGACAAGCTATACCGCTCGGTCATTGACCCGAATAGGAAGAAGCACTACGCGTTGACGATGCTGCCTTACCCCAGCGGCAACCTGCACATCGGCCACTGGTACCCGATGACGCCGAGCGATGCCCGCGCGCGCTGGATGCGGATGCGCGGTTACAACGTGCTGTTCCCGATGGGCTTCGACGCCTTCGGCCTGCCCGCCGAAAACGCCGCTATCAAGGACGGCGTGCATCCGTTGAAGCGCACCTACGCCAACATCCAATACATGCGCCAGCAACTGCGCTCGATGGGCGCGATGTTCGATTGGGAACGCGAGGCCGTCTCCAGTGATCCCGAATACTACAAGTGGACACAGTGGTTCTTCATCCAACTGTTCAAGCACGGGCTGGCCTACAAAAAACTGTCACCGGTGGATTGGTGCCCGACCTGCAACACCACGTTGGCCCGCGAGCAAGTCTGGGGTGAAGACCGCCACTGCGAGCGCTGCGGCACGCCCGTCATCAAAAAGAATCTCGATCAGTGGTACTTCCGCACGACGAAGTACGCTGATGAGTTGCTGTCGTTCGACGGCCTGGACTGGCCGGAGAAGGTGCGCGACATGCAGACGAATTGGATTGGGCGCAGCGAGGGCGCGAACGTCGTCTTCCACACTGAGCAGGAAGACGAGATCGAAGTCTTCACCACCCGGCCCGATACGCTGTGGGGCGCGACGTTTATGGTGCTGGCCCCCGAGCACCCACTGGTGACGAAGCTGGCATCCGCCAACCGCCAGGCCGAGGTAGACAGGTACGTGGCAGAAGCGGTGCGCCAGACCGACATTGACCGCGAGTCCACTGATCAGGAAAAAATCGGCGTCTTCATCGGCGCGTACGCCATTAATCCGGTGACCGAGGAGCGTATCCCCATCTGGATCGCCGATTACGTGCTGATGACATATGGCACCGGCGCGATCATGGCCGTGCCCTCCGGCGACCAGCGCGATTTCGACTTTGCGCGCAAGTATGGGCTGAAAATCGTGCCGGTCGTGGCGCCAACTGGCGTACCAGAGGATGAGCACTACGATGGCGCGACGATGACGCAAGCCTACGATGGCGTGGGTGTAATAATCAACAGCGGGCCGCTGAATGGGATGATCTCCAATGGCGAGAAGGGGCGCAGCAACCCGGCCATCGACGCGGCCATCGCGTATCTGGAATCGCGTGGCGTGGGGAAGGAAGCGGTGACGTACCGGCTGCGCGATTGGCTGATCAGTCGGCAGCGCTACTGGGGTGCGCCCATCCCGATGGTGTACTGCCCCGAGCACGGCATCGTGCCCGTGCCGGATGAGCAACTACCGGTCGTGCTGCCCGAAGATGTCGAGTGGTTGCCCACCGGTCAAAGCCCGCTGAAACTGCACCCCACCTGGAGCCAGACAAAGTGCCCCATCTGCGGGAGGCCGGCTACGCGTGACACTGACACGATGGACACCTTCATGTGCTCATCGTGGTACCACCTGCGTTATCTGAGTCCGCACTGGGACAAAGGCCCGTTCGATCCGACCGAGTATGACTATTGGATGCCGGTGGACACCTACACCGGCGGCGCGGAACACGCGACGATGCACTTGTTGTACACGCGCTTCTTCCACAAACCGATGAGCGACATGGGCGTCACGCACGGTCGCGAGCCGATAACGCAGTTGCGCAATCAGGGACAGATTCTGGGGCCGGATGGGCAACGGATGAGCAAAAGCCGCGGCAACGTCATTGATCCCGATGAGCAGGTGCGTCTGTATGGCGCGGACACCGTGCGCGCTTTCTTGATGTTCGGCTACCAATGGAGTGAGGGCGGGCCGTGGAACACCGAGAACATTCAGGGCGTGGTGCGGTGGATCAACCGCGTGTGGACGATTGTGACGGAAACTAAAGGAAAGAAGGGAAAGGCAGGAAACGGAGATGCTGAACGTGCGCTGCGACGGGCGACGCATCAAACCATCAAACGCGTCAGCGATGACTTTGAGCGCTTTCAATTCAACACCATCGTCTCCGCGCTGATGGAGCTGACCAACGCGCTGTACAAATACCGCGAGAGCGTGGCGGGCACGGCGGCGTGGCAGGAGGCCATCACGACGCTGCTGCTGCTATCCGCGCCGGTCGTGCCGCACATCACGGAGGAGTTGTGGCGTCGCATCGGTAAGCCGTACTCCATCCACACCCAGACGTGGCCGCAGTACGATGCGGCCGTCGCCGCCGAAGACATGCTGACGATCGTGGTGCAGGTCAATGGCAAAGTCCGCGACCGCATCACCGTTCCGGCTGACACCAGCGACGAACAGATCAAAGCCGCGGCGCTGACCGGTGAGGGCGCACAGAAATACATGGAGGGCAAGCCGGCCCGCAATGTGGTGTACGTCAAGGGGCGGCTGGTGAACATCGTGGTGTAAACTTTGGGCCATCGGTTTCTTTTCTGTACTCGGAGATTTGCTATGGCACGAAAAACTCTGATCGGGTTGTTTGTTTTATCCACGTTGCTCGCCGGCTGCGCAGCGGAACCGCCCACTGCGGGCGAATTGTTGGCGTTCGAGGCCGTGTGCGATAAGGCCAACGACGGCAAGCGCGTGGCGGTGGAGGGTTATCTGCTGCTGCCGGATGAGTTCACCGACAGCGAGAGCGTGGTGCTGCGCCTGTATCAGGACCTGGTGGAAGACAGCGCCAAGATTGGCGTTACCATGCGTTTTGGCACTGAAGCCAATCGCATCGAAGAAGTGCCCATCTCGTATTCCGACGATGACCTGAAAGTCCACACGACCGACAATCAGGTGGTGGGCTACGATACCCGTGTGCGCGTGTCGGGCAAGGTGTACTTCCCCGTCGTCGATCAGGATTTTGTCTGCGGGCTGGAAAATCCGCTGGTGGAGGTCGCTGAGTGACTGGGACAGCGATGGGACAATCCGAAGCGGAAATTTGCTTGACGCGCGTTGACGCGCCGTGCTAAACTTCGCGCTGTTCCAGCCACACACTCAACGAAAGGAGGCGCACACCATGGAGTTCTACTTTCTACTTGAACCGATTGCCGTAGACCTCGGTAATTGTCTCTGCCTGAGTGCGCCTCGTTCTGGGAGCTAGCGTTTACGGTTTGTCTCATACGGCCACGAGCCACTCGGCGCTCGTGGCCGTTTTCTTTTTCCGGGAGAGATCGTCGTGTCGGTCATCGAAGTTGAACATCTGCGTAAAGTGTTTCGCGTCAACCGCAAGCAACCGGGCGTGCTGGGCGCGGTCAAGGCGCTGTTCGATCCCCGCTTCGAGGACAAGGTAGCGGTGGATGATATTTCCTTCGTTGTGCAGCCGGGCGAGATCGTCGGCTACATCGGCGTCAATGGCGCCGGCAAATCCACCACCATCAAAATGCTCACCGGCGTGCTGGTGCCAACGAGTGGGAGCGTGAGCGTGTTAGGTCGCGACCCGCACCGGCAGCGCGTGCCCAACGCCAAAGACATCGGCGTGGTGTTTGGACAGCGCTCGCAATTGTGGTGGGACATCGCCTTCATCGAGTCGCTCAACCTGATCGCGAAGATGTACGAGGTGCCGGCGGACCGCTACCAGCAGTTGCTTAAGCAGTTCAGCGAGACACTCGAATTGGACGAGCTGCTGCATGTCCCCATTCGCAATCTGTCGCTCGGGCAAAAGATGCGCGCGGAACTGGCGGCCACCCTCATCCACGAGCCAAAGGTGGTCTACCTCGACGAGCCGACCATCGGGCTGGACTTGATTGTCAAGGAGCGCATTCGCGAATTCATCAAGGTGCAGAATCGCACGCAGGGCACGACGGTGATTTTGACCACGCACGATCTCGGCGACATCGAAGAGCTTTGCGAGCGGGTGATGATCATTGACGAGGGGCGACTGATCTTCGACGGGCCGATCAGCACTATCAAGAATCGCTTTGGCAAGTATCGCGAGATTACGTTTGAGACGGCGGGCAATGTGGATGGACTCGATGTCCCCCACGACGCTGAAATTGTGACGCACGAAGCCCGCACGCTCAGCCTGCGCTTCGACCGCACGGCGACGACGGCCAGCCAGGTGGCAGCATCGGTCATGAATCAAATTGAAGTCCGCGACTTCTCGCTCGCCGAACCCAATCTCGCCGCCATCGTCAAGCAAATCTACAACGGCGCATTGCAGGAGGCGGCAGCATGATTCAGACTCTGCGGCGGCAGGCCTCCATCTACAGCGCCATCGCCGCGATTGTGCCCAAGCGCTTCCTCGCCTTCCGGCTATGGTTTTGGATCGGGCTGATCCTGAACGTGATCGAGATGGCGATCCTCGTCTTCTTCTGGCGCGCGGCCTATGCCAATACGGCGACGCTCGGCGGCCTGTCGCTGCAACAGACACTGACGTACATTTTGCTGGCTCAAGTTTTCGCCGGCCTGACGGATCAGGACTTGATCTGGGAGTTTGGCTATCAGTTGCGTGAGGGCGGCATCATCCACATGTTGCTGCGGCCCGTGAACTATCAGGCCAGCTACTACGTGCAGGCGCTGACGGGATTGCTGATGAACCTGATTCTGAATCTTCCCACTGCCTTGATGGCGACGTTCATCTTCGGTCTGCACTGGCCCACCGATCCGGCGGCGTGGGGGGCGTTCATTATCTCAGCGCTACTGGGCTATACCGCGCTGTTCTTTTTTCACTGGTGTCTGGCCTGCATCACCTTTTACACGACCGAGGTGTGGGGACTGGGTGTGTTGATTTTCGGGCTGACACGCTTTCTGAGTGGCGGACTAGTGCCGTTGGCCATTATGCCCATGTGGTTGCGGACGGTGGTGCTGGCCATCCCCTTTGCGCAATCACTGGCGGTGCCGCTCAATCTGCTCACCGGCATCACGCCGCTAGCCGAAGCGCCAGTCGTGTGGCTCTCACAGCTCGCATGGCTCATCGGTCTCGGTGTACTGTCGCAACTCATCTTCCGCGTGGCGGTGCGCAAAGTGACGGTACAAGGCGGATAATGCTATTGAATGATTTGGCGATTGGTAAGCGAAGCGTCAATCACACAATGACCCATTACCTGAGCCTCTACTGGGCCTTCCTCCTCCAGCAATTCAAAAGCTACGCCGAGTATCGGGCGAACTTCATTATCGGCGCGTCGTCCACCGTTTTTTTGCAGGTGTCGAACTTGCTCACGCTGTGGGTGGTCATGCAGCAAATCCCGAGTTTCAACGGCTGGAGCTTCAATGAGTTACTGTTGATCTACGGGCTGATTACGCTGGCGAAATCCATCAACCACATGTTCGCCGACAACCTGTGGACAGTGGGCCGAGTGTACATCCGCAGCGGGCAGTTCGACCGCTTCCTCGTCCGCCCGCTCGACCCGCTCTTCCATCTCGTCGCCGACCGTTTTTGCTACGACGGCGTCGGCAATTTTCTGGTTGGGCTGGTGCTATTGATTACAGCGTTGATTGGCTTGAACGTTACGCTAACGCCGCTCACGGTGCTGTATTTGATAATGGCGGTGCTTAGCGGCGGCGGCATCTTTATCGCCCTCAATCTCATCACCTGCGTAAGCGCCTTTTGGATTATGGACTCGGTGCCCGTCACACGCGCGGTCTTCGACAACCACCTCTTCGCGCAGTACCCGCTGACGATTTACCCGCGCGCCGTCACGCTCCTGCTCACGTGGCTCATCCCTTATGGCTTCGCCTCGTTCTATCCCGCCAGCCACATCCTCGGGCGGGATGTGGGCGTGTATGCGTGGGCCGCGCCGCTGGTCGCCGCGGTCTTGCTCTTCATTGGCTACCGCTTCTGGCAATTCGGCCTGCGGCATTACGTAGGCACAGGCTCGTAAAAAATCAGCCCGCTCAATTGCGCACGAGCGGCAAGTAAACGCGATTGAGGTACTCATCCGCGCCGAGGTCGGGGGCGCTGCCCTGCGGGCGCGCATCGCCATCAATATCCACCGCCGGCCCGGCGTTCACGCCGCGATCAATCGCCGTACTGCCGGCGGTGAGGTGATAATCCCGCGCTGGCGGGTTGGCGAAGCCCGCGCTGCCCGTGTACGCGTTCGTGACCGTGATGCCGCTGCCCACGGTCGGGGTCGAGACGTTATCCCATAGCACACCGTTGAGCGTGAGCGTCGCTGCAAACGGCCCGGTCTGCACGCCCACCGTGTAACCGCTGACGATGGTGTTGGTCAACACGACGCTGTCGCCGTCAACATCATCCCCGGCCACCAACGCCAGCCCCACGCCCCCGGCAGAGGTGAAGGTGTTGTGCCAGCCATCCAGTCGCGAGGGGAAATTACCACCCAGCGCCACATCGGCTGCCCCGGCCACACTTTGATTAGCGCCAAAGATGTTGTTATCCATCGCCACACGTGGGCCAGAGGTTTCCCCACGAATGTACACCGCCCCGTCGTTAGTGGTGACATTCTCAAAAAAACGGTTCGCAGAGATTTGGATGGCGGTGTTGGCGACAAAAAGCGCGCCGCCCTCGTTACCAGCGCGGTTGCCGCTGAACAGCGAGTTTTCGATCCGAGAGCCGTTGGTGACGTAGAGATAAACCGCCCCACCGTTGAAATTGGCCGTGTTGCTGATGAAGCGACTGCTGGTGATAAGGACGACCTGGTCAAATTGGGCAAAGATTGCCCCGCCGTTGAGGCTGGCCGTATTCGAGATAAAGTCTGTATCCGATATCGTCATCGGCCCGGTGCCGAAAATCGCGCCTGCAGCAATGGCCGTGTTCCTGATGAAGGACACGCTGGTTAGGGTAAGAGCAGAGTTGGTCGTCATGCCCCCACCACTCCCTGACGATGCGTTCCCGTTGACGACGGCCAAGCGAACCAGCGTCAGCGGCGCGGCGGCATTGAACACCCGCACCGCATTGCCGCCGCTAATTCTCAAACCCGGCGCGGTCGAGCCATCAATCGTCAATGTCTTCGTAATGGAAAGCGATGACGCGAGATTAATGGTGGAGTTGGCCGTCAGGCTGAACACAATCGTGTCGCCGTTCTGCGCGACCTGGATGCACTCGCTCAACGAGCAGGGGCCGCTGTCGTTCGTGTTCGCGACGACCAGCGTATCGGCTTGCACCACGCGGGGAGTCACCGCCCACAACATCAGACAAGCCATCCCCGTACCAATGACCAGTGACACAATCAGAGACGCAAGGCGTGATTTCATGGCGAACTCCAATGAGCGCAGGCAGTATAGCATCAACAACATCGGCCTATCACCACACGGTACAATGCCGCTACACGGGATATCCCGTGATA
>JBQTJD010000009.1:0-7849 GCA_052387475.1 Anaerolineales bacterium
ATCAATCAGGATGGCTCCAACTTCAAGGCCCTTACGCTCGACATCGCGTACATGGGCAGCGCGGGCGGCAGCCGCTACGTGCTGGCGTGGAACGAATTCAGCAATAGCGAAGCCCGCCTGTACCGCACGACTCTCACCGACGACGGCCCGCTGACCAACCCCGCGCTCGTGCGCGCATTGAGCAGCAATCCCGGATTGAGCACCCTCACCGTCGCTTACGACACGGCCGGCCCGAATGGCGGCATGCTCGCCTACGTCAACAATCCCGGCGATGAAAATTGGTGGCTGACCTCGATGCCAACGAGTGGCCGGAGTTGCAGCACGCAACTCAGCGGGGAGGCGCTGCGCGGCGCGACCATCCGCGTGGCGCACACGGCCAGCGGTAACTGGGTCGCGGCGTACACCAGCCTCAACAGCGGCACGCCGAATGTGCGCGTCAGCTATCAGCTCTTCCGGCCCGGTTGCAGCGCGCGCGGGAGCGCGGAGCGCTACACCACTAGCGGCATCCGCCCCGACGCGCTCGGTCTGGCCTGCCGGGGCGATCAGTGCGCGCTCACCCTCAGCCAGGCCGCGAGCAGCACGCACCGCCAACTCCTTCAGCGCGCCTTCCGCATCGTCACGCTGTTGCCCGTCGGCCCGACGCTGGCGCAGAGCAAGATCGAAGCGTTGCACATGGATGCGGATGCGCCAACTTCGGCGTTTGATGTGAGCGCATACACGCTGCCCGCGCAAGGGTCAGCGAGCACGCTGACGGTGGGCGGGACTGCGGCCGATAGCGGCGCGGGCATCGCGCGCGTCGAAGTGAGCGTGAACGGCGGCGCGTGGCAAACGGCCTCCGGCCTCGAAGCCTGGGCGTTCAATCTCGAAATCCCCACCGGCGCGGGCACGTACACATTGCGCTCGCGCGCGACCGATTTGCTCGGCCAAACGCAGACGGCCTTCGGAACAACGACCGTCGCAGTGGTGGGCACAGCCCCGCAAGTGAGCACGACCATCGCCAACGACGCGCTGCTCCCAGCCGTGTACGACGACGCCAACCTGCGCTGGGCCATCCCGCTCAGCGGCACGGTGACAGATGCGGGCAGTGGTGTGGCGTCCGTCGAAGTGCAGGTCACGCCAAACGGCAGCGATTGGGTGACCACCGCCGTCACCGGCACGGCGTGGACGATCAACTATCCGCTCGCCATCGCCGAGGCGGACGGCGCTTTCCTCCGCGACCCGAGCGGGGCGTACACGTTCAACGCGCGCGCGACTGACCGCGCGGGCAACGTCACACCCGCTGCGCAAACGCTCACGCGCACCATTCGCGTGGATGCCGCGCCGCCCAGCGCGTCGCTCACCGATATCGGCGGGCTGGACCCGAACGACGTAGCGGTGATCACACAGCCGGTCACGCTCACCGGCGTCCTCAGTGATACAGGCGGCAGCGGCGTGGCTACGGCTGAAATTTCGCTCACCGACATTCAGACTCTCATCACACCCACACTCAACTTCGGGCCGCTCGCGCTGGCGCAACCCGGCGAAACCGAAACGAGTTGGGCTTTCGGCGTGCCGGCGGGCCTTGAAGGATTCTTTGAGATTGATGTGCGCGGGGCCGACCTCGCCGGCAATCGCACCGAGCCAGGCGCGTTCGGTCTGTGGCGCGGTGAGATTGACACCCTCGCCCCGCGCGCCGCGATCACGGCGACGGTGCTTGGCTCCGGCAGCGCGGCCCGCACACAATATGCGCTCACCGCCACTGACTTGAATCTGGTGGAGACCGGGATCGTGTTGTGCGGCGATGGCGCGCAAATCGCGCGCGGGTATTACGCCTCGGCGTGGTACAGCGCCAACAACGGCGACCCGACGCGGCTGCACACGCTCAGCCTCAACTGCACCGTGCCCGGCGTGCCGCTCAATCCGCCCACAGTGACGGTGTGCGATGCTTACGCAAACTGCACCGCGATCACCCCCACATTGCCGCCCGTCACCGCGCGCGAGTTGGATGTCTCGATCCTTGCCCCGGCGAGCGGCGCGGCTCTGGTTGGCACTGGCCCGGTGGACGTGAGCGGCGGCGCGTTCGCGTTGAGCAATCTGCAAACGCTCACCCTCACGGTGGATGGGGCAACGATCTTCGCGCAGACATGGGAGTTGGCTGAGGCGGTCACCGACACGCCGTGGCTGGCTGTGTGGACTCCGGCGACCGGCGGCCCGCACACCCTCTCGGCCTCGGTGGGCGATTGGGCCGGACGCACGATCAACAGCGCGCCGATCATCGTCACCCTCGACACGCTCGCGCCAGCGGTCACCATCAGCGACACGCTCATCACGATGGCCGACCTCATCACCGTCAACCGCGCCGACCTCACCGGAAGCGCGACGGATGAATTCGGCATCGCCTCAATGGAGGTGAGCGTGGATGGCGGGCCGTTCGAAGCGGCGACGATGAGCGGAAGTGTTTGGCGCTTCCCGTGGGTGTTGCCCGATCCAGCGGATGGCAGCTACACGATCACTGCGCGCGCGACCGACAACTCCGGCCAGCAGGCCGAGGCGACGGCGAACGTCACGGTGGATGTCACCCCGCCCGATCCGGTCGCGATCACGCTGAGCTACGTGGATACGAGCGGCGCGACTCAGCCATTGGCCGCAGGGCAGGCGATCCGCGACGCGCAGAGCCTCATCCTTGAATGGACGCCGAGCGGCGATAGCACCTATCTCGTGGGATGGACTGAGGGTGCGACGCCCGAGGCTGCGGCGCTCACGCCGTACGACAACCCGCAACTCCATGCCCAACCGGCAGGCGAGGCGCGCGCCGTATACGCGCACGTCATCGCGCAGGATGCGAACGGCAATCGCACCGCGCAAAGCGTCGGGCCGGTGGTGGTGGATGCGCCGAACACGCCGGACTATGTCGGCGACCTCGGCGATCACAACTGGATGCGGAGCGGCTGCACATGGCTGGGCGTGGATCGTCAGCCCGGCCCCATTCAGCGGCTGTTCGCCTCGTGGAACGGTAATGCGCTGCGGCTGACGTGGACGGGCGCGAACTGGGACACTGATGGTGACCTGTTCATCTATCTGGACACCGCGCCCGGCGGCGCGACGACGGCGCTCAATCCGTACACGCAAACCGCGCCCTCGGTCGGCCTACCCTTTGGCGCAGAGTATGCCGTGCAGATTGAAGATGCGGGCGCGGCGAACTTGTGGCGATGGAATGGGGTAGCGTGGGTGCAGCAGGCAGACGACCCACCGGGTCGTCTCTACCGATTGGAGACGCGCCTCGACGTTCCGCACACCGACGTGCTGTTGCCCTTCGCGCAGATCGGCGCTCCAGCGTCGCTGCGGCTCGTCGCCTTCGCGACCGAGGAAGACTCGCTGCGTCTGTGGTCGGCGCTGCCCGCGACCAATCCGCGCAACAGCGCGCGTGTGGTCAGCGCGCTGGCCGCGAACTTAAACGTCGCCAGCTTCAATCTGACTCAAGCCTTTGAGTGGCCGTCGCTTGGCGCGGGCCTGTGCGTGAATGCGGGCCAGTTCACCGAGGCCGATGTGCGCGTGACCCTCAGCGCGGAACCGGCCGGCCTGACCGCCGGCTTCCTCGGCGATGATTGGCTGGCGCTGAGGCCCGGCGCGCGCCTCGACGCGAACGGTGACGGGTTACCCGATGCGCCGCTGCCCACCGAACTCGTCCCGCTCTCGCTCGGTTCCGGGGGGACGGTGACGTACACCCTCAACTACTCGAACGATGGAACCGGCCCGGCGAACAACGTGCGCGTGACGTTGAGCGCCTTTGGCGCGCTGCAACTCGCGGGCGGTAATGTCGTTGACCTCGGCACGCTTGTGCCGGGCGCGAGCGGCGCGGCCCAAATCGTCGCCAGCATCGCGGCGGGTACGGAACGGAACGCCGAACTCAACGCTGTTGTGGCTGATGCCGTGTACGGTGATTTTGATTGGCTGTGGGTGCTGCATCCGGTGGACCGCGCTGCCCCGACCGGCCTCGCCATCCGCGCGCCGCTGGGTTATGTGCGGAGCGGTCCGACGACGGTGAGCGGCGTCGTGCAAGATGCTTCTGGTGTGCGTGAGATTACGCTCATGGTGCGCCCGCTGCCGAGCGGCCCCGCTACTATCCTCATCTGCCCCGACGCCGCGCCGCTAAGCGGCGCGTGGTCGTGCCCGTGGGAGGTCGCCGCCCCGGCGGGCATCGGCAGCGCGCCGACGACAGGCTTCCAACTCAGCGCACAGGCGGCCGACCTCTTCGGCAACCTGAGCGCGCCGAGCGACCCCGTGGCCGTGCAACTCGACGACATGCCGCCCACGGTGAATGTGGAGAACCGCGTGATCCAAGCGTTGAGTGATGGGGTGCTGACGCCGGGCGAGTTCACCTTCATTGGGCGCGTACTGGATAACGCGCGTGCGCGCGCTGTGCGCGCCTGCCTGACTCGCGGCGCCGAGCAAAGCTGCGTCGAAGTTGAGGCAGATGCCGCGACCGGTGCATGGGCGTACAGCCTGCCCGTGCTCGAGTCCGATGGCCTCAGCCAGACGCTTACGCTCTTTGGCCGCGACGCAGCGGGCAACGACTCTGCGCCGCTGGCATTCACTTTTGAAGTGGATAACGTCGGGCCGGCGATTGCGCTCACGCTGCAACGCCGCGCCATCGTCCTCGGCAGCCCGGCGGTCCCGGTGCTGAGCGGGCTGGTCAACGATGCCAACGGCACACAGGCGATGACGGTGACGATGCAACTGGAGTCGGGCATCGCCGTCGCATTCGAAACGTCACTTACTCGCACCGGCGATGCGTGGAGTTTCACACCGAGGGTCCCGAACGATCCAGCCTCGCTCGGCAAATATCTCATCCGCGTGTACACACAGGATGGCGTCGGCAACGTGCGCGGCTTCGGGCCGTATGAGTTGCGGGTGGTCGCGGGCAACACCCCGCCCATCATCGAGGCCGGGCTGGATCAAATCACCACCGAGGGTGCGACGGTCTTTCTCGCCCCGGCCATCTTCACCGACACCGATACGCTCGACGCGCACACCGCGACGATCAATTGGGGCGACGGCACGCCGACGGAGCCGGGCACGGTGGTGAAACCCTCGCAACTCTTGCTTGCCGCGGCCTCGTCGCCCATCTCGGCTGAGGCCAGCCACTTTCTCTATCTGCCGCAAGTCTTCCATCACTTCAACTTTGGCGCGCCGCCCATCCCGCCCGGCGTGAACGCCATCACCGGCAGCCATGTGTACGCCGACAACGGCGCGTACACCGTCGAGGTCTGCGTCACCGACGAAGTGGGCGCGCGGGCGTGTGATCGGTTCACCGTCACCGCCGCCAACGTCATCCCCAGCGTCAATGCGGGCGCTGACCGCACGGTGAATGAAGGCGCAGTCTTCACCCTCACTGCATCGTTCAACGACAAGGGCACACGCGACACGCATACCGCGACGATCAACTGGGGCGATGGCACGCCGCTGCAACCGGGCACGGTGGCCGAAACTCCGTTCGGGCCACCGGGTTCCACGCTGGGGATGAACGGCACGGTCACCGGCACACACACCTACGCCGACAACGGCTCGCACAGCGTCGAGGTCTGTGTGCGCGATGACGACGGGCTGTCGGCCTGTGACTCGCTGGCCGTGACGGTCAATAACGTCGCGCCCCGCGTGGACGCCGGGCCGGATCAAACGGTCACACAAGGCTTCGAGGTTCAGTTCAACGGCTCGTTCACCGATCCCGGAACACGCGACACGCATACGGTTGAATGGGACTTCGGCGACGCCATCACCACGACCGGCACGCTCACGCCGACGCATGTGTACGATCACGCTGGTGTGTACACCGCCACCCTCACCGTCACCGATGACGACGGCGGGGTGGGGCGTGACTCGCTCAACGTCACGGTGCGCTCGATCTGCGAAGCCTATCCGTTGCGCGACAACTTCGACCGCGCGAACGGCGCGCTTGGCCCGGATTGGCGTGGGAACACGACCGGCTATGCCATTCGCAACGGACAACTGGCTGTGATGAGTTACGGCGACATCCTGTGGGACGAGACCTTCAGCGACGATCAGGCCGCGTGCATCACGCTCGCGCACGTGGACCCGGACGGCTCGCATCAGTCGGTGCTGCTCAAAGCGCAGGGAGACGCGTTCAGCGCCGGGGCCATCGCCGTGTTCTACAGCGCGCGGGCCGGCGTCATCGGCATTGAGACCTATGTGCCGGGCGAGGGGTTGCGAACCTTGGCGCTGTTGAGCACCACGCTCTCCGATGGCGTCCAACTTGCGGGCCGCGCGCGCGCGGATGGGAAGGTGTTACTGTATATCAACGGCCAGTTGTGTCTGCGAGCCAACGCCGGCGAGTTCTTCGCGTATCGCGGCGGCCGCATCGGATTATCATTCTTCGAGTCTGAGGACGCTGTGCTCGATGACTTTGTGGGTGGAGACTGAAAGGACTTGTGATGTTGCAGGGGCGGCGCACTTGAGTGACGCCGCCCCTGCAACCGATACGCCGTTCACACCCGATTTGAGTACCGCTGCTTCGCGCCGAATTGCTCGGTTTTCCACATCCCCGCACGCCCGTCGTAAATTTGTTGCCGCAGCCACTCGACTTCTGCGTCGCCCTCGGCCTCGGACACGTCGCGATACCAGGCCTTGGGCTTGCCGTTCTGCCCCGGGTTCCACAAATAGTGCCGGGCCTTGAGCAAATCCTTCTTGGCAAACGCAGCATCGGTGGCCCAGATGCGCAGGGTCTGCTGTCGGGCGGCGTGAAGTAACTGAGCCATCGGCAATTCGCCCGAAGGAAACGGCGTCGCTAAAAGATGGATGAGGGCGAGACAATCCGCCTCAGCCGTGTGTGCGGCGAAAAACAAACCACAGTGTTTATAGAGCAGAAATTCCAATTTGGTCGAGCCGGTGCCCATGGGCCACGCCACCTCGGTGAGCGAGCACGCCCACGGCTTGTGGGCAAAGATCGGCAGCCGTTGCTCTAAAAAGCAACGATCAAAGCGGGCATGGTGGGCGATCACCAGCGTAGCTTTCTCGACCAACGCGTTGACGCGCGCGTCGTCGATGCGCTGGCCGCGCACGACTTCGGCGCTGAGGCCGGTCAGACGGCTGATCTCCGCCGGGATGGGGACGCCGGGGTCTTCCAAAAAAGTCAGCGGCTCGCCGATGCGATAGATCTGACCGCTGGCGGGCGAGTATTCGAATGGCACGCCGCTGAATTGCAGGATGTGGTCGTGTTGGGGATCAGTGCCTGTCGTCTCTACATCCACAGCCAGCGCGGTGTAGCATTCTGTATCATCCGGGCCAGCGTACTGGCGCCGGGGTTGAAAGCGGCGCAGCACTTCGTATTCCCCGGTTTGCTGCAACGCAGCCACCATATTCTCAAGATCGTGATCGGGCATAACGGCCAGCTTTTTTGAGATACTCCACCTCTACGATCAAGTGACGGCATTATACTGTGGGGTGTAGAGTGGCATTATGACGCTGACCGGTTGGCTTCAAACTACAGGTCTGCTGCCCGCGTAACTATCATAGGAATTGCGCAGTTGAACTCACAACTCGTCCGCCATGTCGCCCTGAGCGCGTACGCATCGCCTTTGCATTTCACATGTTTTCTCGCGCGAAGGGCCTCCCCATGCCGTGTGAGGCCCTTCGCGCGAGACGAGTCGGGCAAGTCAAAGACCGCGCCTAAGCGCTCAGGGCGACATGTCCCGCGTAACGTCTATATCATTTGAATCCTGTGGCTACCTCTCAATAATCACGACATCGTGCAGCGAGAAGCAATCACGACATCATGCGCAGACTAATGGTCAAGTCCAATCACGACATCGTGCGCACTCCGTCCATACTTTCCCGATGGAGGAAGGTCTATGGA
>JBQTJD010000010.1:0-6272 GCA_052387475.1 Anaerolineales bacterium
TACGCAACAAATGACGCCTATTTGCCTCTATGAAGTTGCAGAGTCAGCCCGAACTTTATCGAACCCACAGAAACTGCGTAGGCATGGCAAACCCCATCAGCGAGTTTATCGCTTTCTCGGCTGCCAGCCGGGCAGGGTGGAGGGACAAAAGGGGCAGAGCCTCGGTGAGAGACCCTGCCCGGCTGTATAGCCACCGGCGCGGCGCTCGCTCCGGCTGTACTCAGCCGCGCGCTCCCGCAGAGCCCTATCCTCCGCCCCGGCAGCGGCATTCTATCACCACATCGTTGCCATTGACTCCGCACCTTTCCAACATAGGGCACTTCGCAATTGCATCACCAACTCCAAGCGCCGCTCGTCGCAAAGCTGCGGCGCGGCGAGTTGCTCGGCCAGCGCCAGCAGCAACTGGCGGTCATCCTTCATGGTCTGCTCATCACTCAGCTTCAGCGACCGCTCGATGCGCGCCATGGCGGCATAGAAATCGGCGGCCAGCGTGTGGTCGTGGACGCGGGCGTAGAGCATGGTGGAGTCCAGGCTGCGATGCCCCAACAGCTTCTGAATGGACGTCACCCGGCAGCCGGCGTTGTGCAACTGCGTGGCGCAGGTGTGGCGCAGTTGGTGCGGCGTTACCTTTATCCCCACGCGCCGTCCGGCCGCCTTGATCCGGTCACGCACCAGATCCTTGCACAGCGGCTGGTTGCGATACAGAAACACATGCGTCGTTGGCCCCAGCCCACGCGCCGAGAGATAGGCGTTGAGCGCCGTGACCACCGTCTCGGTGAGATACGTCGCCCGATCCTTCTGCCCCTTGCCCTGCCGGATCATCAGCTTTTTCCCCGGCAAATCCAGGTCTTCGAGCAGCAACTCTTCCAACTCGCCAATGCGCAGCCCGCACTGCCACAGCAGGCAGAACGTCGCCCGATCCAGCAGCGCATCGCGCCGCGTCACCCAGGTGTCCGCGTCCGCCACCCGCCGCTCGAACTCATCCCGCAACAGTCGCACCTGCGCATCGGTCAGGAAGCGCGGCAGGCGCTCCGGCTCCTTGATCGTGACCGGGCGCAGCAGCGACTGCGGCACGCGGTATTCCTGATCCTGCAAGAAGAGCAGAAAGGCATGGCAGGTGCGCAGGTCGTTGTTGACGGTGCTGGCGGCATAGCCTGCGGTCAGCGCGTGGCCGGCGTAGTCCAGCAAGTATTGCCGCTTCATGTCTCCCAATCCGGTGAGTGAATGCTGGTTCAGTATCCACACCCACAACCGCGTGTGGCCGAGCCAGAAGCGCTGGCTGGCCCCATCGATACGTGCTGGCCGCCAACGACCGCGCTGCAAGTGGAAGTATTGGGTGAGCGGGGCCAGCAACCACTCGGGCAGCGCGTCCGTGTAACGGGCGAAGCTGAGTGGCTTGAGCCGCACGTCCCATTCGCCGCGCAACTGGCGCAGGAAGCGGCGGAACTTCTCCAGCGACACCCGGTTGATGTCCGTCCATTCGGCGCTGAGGCGCTTGGCCTTGATGTAGTCCAGCGCCCGCTCCAGATCGGAACCAAGATCAAGCTCGCGATACGGTTTGAGCGCGAGGCCGAGCACGTGACCGGCCATCTGCAGGTAGATGTGCTCGACCACGTAGGGGGCATGACCGCCCGAGAGCAGCCACTCGCGGTAGTGCTCGAGCAAAGCGATGTTCTCGGCGCGACACTCCGTCGGCCACTCGCCCGTTGGGCGGGGCGTAGGGCAGCCGGGCGGCAGGCGCTTGTGGCGCGAGTAGCGCAGCGTGCGGTCATAGTGCTCGGCGACGGTGTTGGCAGCCGGGGTGCTCATCGCCAGCTCTCCAGCTTCTGGCTGGCGGCGAAATAGTCCGCCTGCACCTGGTGGTCGTTGGCCGAGACATAGATCTGCGTCGTCTCCAGCCAGCGGTGGCCGAGCAGCTTCTGAATGCTGGTGACGGGCACATCCGCAGACACCAAATCACTGGCGAAGGTGTGCCGCAGCCGGTGGGCGCTGAGCGTGACACCGGCCCGCTCGCGATACTCCACCAGCCGGTAGTGGATGGCGGTGGTGGACAGGCCCTGGCCGAGGTAGCTGACGAAGACACACGGGCACGTGACTGTGCCGCGCTCGGCCAGATATGCCCGCAGCGCGTGCTCGGCCTGCGGCGAGAGATAGACCGAACGCTCCTTGCTGCCCTTGCCGCGCGCCACCAGCCGGGGCCGCTCTTCATCCAGGTACAGGTCGCTCAGTTGCAGGGCGGCGACCTCACCGATGCGCAGCCCGCAGCGCAGCATGAGCAGGAACATCGCCCGGTCGCGCGTATCGGTGACGGCGTTGAAGAACTTCTGGACTTCATCGCCCTTCACCGGACGGGGCAGGCGCTGCGGTTCGCGGAGGAAGTGGCGGTGGGGCAGCACCGGTGAGGCCAGCGCTGGGTCTTCATCGCTGAGGAACACATACAGCGAGGCAATGGCCGCCAGCCGACGGTTGATGGTGCCGGGCTGGCAGCCGCGCGCGGCCTGCTGGCTGATGAAGCGATCGACATCGTGCAGGGTGACGGCGCTGGCGGCGCGATCATCGCCCAGCGACTCGATGAACTGTTTCAAGTCGTATTGGTAATCGCGCCACGTTCTGGCCTGGGCATTGCGGCGGCGCACCCAATTGATGAAGCGTTCGACTTCGGCTAGCATGGCAAAGCCTCCTGTGAGATAGCGATGGTTGTGCTTGGCAGCCACCATTCTATTTCCAGGAGGCTCATCTGCCGTCGCAATACGGCGGCGCGCCTCACCCGGAGGAAGAACGATTATTGGTTAAGATAAGTGATCGGCCTTGGGCCGCTTCGTGAGTGCGGACACGTTGGTGCCGGGGGCGGGCAACCCGCAGGCGCTCAACCGCTATGCGTTCGTGCTCAACAACCCAGTCAAGTATACCGATCCGTCGGGACATGACCCACATTACTGTGAAGGCAGAAGCGACGAGCAAACGTGCTACGACAGCCATCTCTCCAGCCAGTCAAGGCGCGCCAATGCGAGAATCTACTATCTCAATTCCATCGGCCTCGGCCGCAAGCGCATAATTGGGCCAAGTCCTGATGTGCGCGATGAGCAGGCATACTCCCTCTACCGGCTTGGACTTGTAGCTGGTGCCGGGAATATAAAGCACATACCAGTCTATTATGGTGAAGGCGCTATGGGTGGAACTGGCGTGACACGATTGCAGATGATGGGTGAGATGGCCGAGGTCCGAACTTGGTCAGATGACGTTGCAAGTGCAATTGCACAAGACCTGGCGGATAATCCGTTGTCACCTGGACAACGCCTTGTAGTCGTTGGCGCTAGTGGTGGAGGCACAGTGGCCGTAGAATCTCTCGATTTGTTGCAGGACAAAGGCATCTACGTTGATCAACTGATTCTGCGCGGATCGCCTGTAAAGGAGTCAGCTCTGGTCAATGTTGGTCAAGTTGACTACATCACTGGCAACTATTACGGTGGGGTCGTTCCATCTGACCACTACTACAGCTATGACAGCAACCCAAGCGACGGTGTTCAAGTACAGGAACACCGTGTTGACTTTTACGGTCATGTCCCCCCTGATAACAGGAGCCGGATGCTTGTAGTGGACCTAATCGTAAGCCTGGTTGCTCGCTAAGGACAAACCGGCAATGCGAAATAGGCTAGTGATGGCTGGTATTGCAATAGCCTTGCTCATGTTGTTGTGTTGTTTGCCTGTGGGTCTCTTTCTCGAAGGCTCATTCTTGCCTAACAAGCCTTGCAGGCCAATAACGTATCCTGATGGCATTCGGACAAGCGAGAGCCGAGATTACACTGTGGCCCACTCGATGGAAACCGTTTTGGAATACTATGATCGCCAGCTAGATGCACGAAAGGTAGGCTCTGCGGATACGGGCCAGTGGAGCAGAGAGGATCTATCCAACTCAATAATCTTGTATTCGTGTTACGGCGTGGATATCAATCGGATAACCACGGAGACTGGGTGCATTGTCGTCAGCCAAGAAGCTTCAAATACTCGCATCCGAACCCAACTATGGAGGTCCGAGGGTGCTCATACACCATGCCAGCGGTGAGGGAAGCAATAAACCAAAAGACGAGCCGCCCGGCTAATAGCCCGGCCAACTCGCCAGCCACCGGCTGTGTGGCTAACACACCCACCACCAAGCCGCACGCCGTCGCGAGCACGACCGGCGGCAGCCCCAACTTCAGCTACGCCTACGACTGCAACGGCAACGTTATCACCCGCACCGTCGGCGCGACGGCGTACACGCTGACCTACGACGCTGAGAACCGGCTGACCGGCGTGAGCGGCGGGGCCACCGCGACATTCGTGTACGACGGCGACGGCAACCGGGTGAAGAACACGGTTGCAGGCACGACGACTGCGTACGTAGGCAACTACTACGAACTGAGTGGGAGTGCGTACAAAAAATACTACTATGCTGGGGGCCAGCGCGTGGCGCTGAACGACAACGGCACGCTCAAGTGGCTGCTGGGTGATCATTTGGGCAGCACGAGTATCACTGCCGATGGTACGACGGGCGCATTGCTGACCGAGTTGCGCTACAAGCCGTGGGGCGAGAATCGCCACACCAGCGGCACCACGCCGACGACGTACAAGTTCACGGGCCAGAGGCAAGAAGCTGCATTGGGCGGGGCCGAGGGGCTGTATCACTACGTGGCCCGTTCGACAACAAGACATATCTCACAACAAAAAAGACCAATGGTTTCCGCCGCTGGTCTTCTTGTTCGTAATGCCTTTGCCCGCCCGGCTCAATCCATCGCCTTCTTGTCAATGACAAAAGTGCAGGTCTCGTCCCCCATCGCCGTGCAGGTCGTCTCGATCACGTCGAAGTGTTTTCCCCCGCTCACCCAGTAGAGCGACTCTTGCAGGATGCCGACGGCCAGGTGGCAGCAGGGCGAGTCGGTCTTGCGCCCCCAGCACATCGGGCAGCGGACCGCTTACTCGCCGGGCGAGGCGGGGGGCACGAGGCCGGCCAGAGTTAAGATCAACACGGGCAGATCCTGAGTCGCTGTCTGCCAAACAATGTCATAGTCCACCGCCAGGTAATCATGTACGACTTTGTGTCTCATCCCAATAATGGCCGACCACGGCACGGTTGGGCGTTGGGTCTTGTATTCGGCAGAGACACGACGGGCGGCCTCGCCGATGACCTGCAACAACTGAGCCAGTTGCAGGGCCTCATCGCCGTCATACTCAGCGCGACCTCTTGTCAGTCAGCAAACGTTGGGCCGTGTACGTCGAGTCCAGCATATGCCCAACGTAAACCAGGTCATCTCTGGGCGTACGCTACCTCGGCGCTGGCCAGCACTCGTCGGCGGAGGCGATGGTTGAGGAACTTTTCCGTCACTAAATCCACCCTGCGTCCATCGAGCAGACCTGAAAGCTCCGCCTGCATAGCGTCCAATGCAAAAAAGCCCGGTGTATACCCCGGCTCAAACTCTACCAGCACATCCACATCACTATCGGGTCGAAAATCTTCACGCAACACCGAACCAAAAAACGCCAGCCGTCGGACATGATGTTGGCGACAGAAGTTAGCCAGCGCCGGTCGGCTAAGATCAACTCGAATGCTCATTGCGTCCTCACTGGCTCAAGTGTACACGGATTTATGGCACAGCGGGCCGGTGGAGAACTGACGGTCTGATGGTGACCTGAGCGGAGAACCCATCCAACTGTCAAACGCGAAGCAAGCCCTCAATCCATCGCCTTCTTGTCAATGACGAAGGTGCAGGCCTCGTGGCCCATCGCCGTGCAGGTCGTCTCGATCACATCGAAGTGTTTTCCCCCGCTTACCCAGTAGAGCGACTCCTGCAAAATGCCGACGGCCAGGTGGCAGCAAGGCGAGTCGGTCTTACGGCCCCAGCACATCGGGCAGCGCACGTTTTGCCAGACGACGCGCTCTTCTTCATCTGTCACCTTCACGATCTGGTCGCTGAAACGGTTGAAGGCCTCAGCAAAAATATCCGCCCCAACCTTGAGCTTCATGTTGAGGGGCAACAGCCGGAAGGCCAGGTCGGCGATGCCGAGCACCGGGCCGAATTCTTTAATGCCATACTTGAATGCCGCGCGGCCCGCCCGCAGCGCAATGCCGCGCCCGCCGCGCGGGCCGTACATGTCATCCAGCGCCTTCATCAGCCCGCTGATCTCGTCGAACGTCACCTCGCGGTCAAAGTTGTTGGTCGGATAGTTGTTGACGAGGTGGCGCAACCGTGCGAGGTTGAGCGCCGCGCTCACGCCGTTGCGGCCCATCACTTCCT
>JBQTJD010000011.1:0-2427 GCA_052387475.1 Anaerolineales bacterium
GTATGGTTAGCGTCTTGGGTTTTGTTGGAGTGCGCTCTTGTTTCACCAGTATGTTTTACGAAATCATGGGCGAGACGCGCAAGGCGCTGAGCACCGGTTCGGCGTCGAATCTGGACGCGCTGCTCAAGACTCTGCCGCAGAGGCTGGTGATCCCCACCGGCATCAAGGCCTTCTTCAACGAGTATGGCGAAACGGGTTATGCCGAAATCCTGCGGGCGATGGCCGCGCCGTATTACGCCAAAGTCGTGGTGCTCACCGACCGGGCCGCGACGTTCGCGAATTTCAAGTCCACACTGGAAGGACTCCACGGCGAGGGCTACCGCATTGATATCCTGCTCGATATCCACGGTTGTGGAAACTCGTCTCAACTCAACAACGGCTACTGCAACGACGATCATCTGGTCTTCACCGACAGAGATGTCACAGTGGCAGACATCAAAACGATTGGCGGCGGCCAGAAACTGAACTTGAACGCCGTATACCTGGTGAGCTGTTGGGGATCGCGGTTCAACGATGTGTGGGTGAATGCGCTCGGCGCGAAAGCGTCCAACGGCGCGAACGAACTGAACTATTACGTACTCCTTAGCCCGTTCGCCTTTATGCACGCGAGGACGACCGGTGGCATGACGCTCACGGCAGCGTCGCAATTCGCCTACGATGTCGAGCGGGTCCTGCTCAATGGCAAAGCGCTCAAAGCTTCCATCACCGTCGGCAGGAACCCGATTACGGGCGAGAAGATCAAATGGTCGGCGTCGCTGGGCGTGACGTGGCAGAAGCTGATGAACAGGCAACTCTCCCAGTTCAAAGGCGAGGACAAACGCAAGCCGGTGGATAACGTGGCCTCCAGCAAACGCGTACCGTGCGGAGACACGCGCCGGGCATGATCATCGCATGACTCAAGACCAATGAATTTTTGAGAGCTCTAATCCGCAGTTGGGCTGACAGCCAAGGTGACGGGTGTCTGGCTGGGGAGTCGCTTCGGCTCAGCGGCCATCAACGCCGGGACGAACGCTGGTGTGACGGTGGACTTTGACGGCGACGCGCGCCCCTACGACTGCGGCTTCTTCCTGCCGCTGGTGATGAAAGGGCCGTGAAGGCTGAGCACGAGTTCAATCCTCTGACCGGGTGGGCGGCGGGGGGATGGTTTTGCGCTCGGGTGGCGGGGCGGGGTCGAACGCGTGCTGGGCCATCGCGAACCAGTAGGTGAAGATTTGCAGCCACGGCTTGGGGCGCGGAATCTCGCCCAACGCTTCCTCGCGCACGACGAGCAGCAGCGACATTGCCAGCAGACCGGCGCCCATCCATTGCACGGGCGTGAACGTCTCACCCAGCCATAGAATGGCAGCCAGGATGGTGATGAGCGACTCGCTCAGGTTGATGAGCACGGCCTGCATGCTGCCGAGTTGCTTGACGCCCATGAACAGCGTCAGCCGCGCCGTAAGCGTGACGAGCATGAGCGCGAACACCGGCTGCCAGGCCATTGCCGTCGCGGGCATCGGGGGTACGCCCCCAACAAGGTAGCCAACAAAAACCGTCGTCGCCATGCCGGTGAGCGTGTACAGCGTTACCGTCGGCGCGGGCACGTCGATTAGTGTGTGTTGATTGATGGAGACGTGCAACGCGTAGGCCGCGCCCGCCGCGATCATCATCAGCGCCGCCAGCCAGTTGGCGTTGGCCGGGTCGGCCCACTTCAGCAGTAGCACCGCCGACAACGCCAGCCCGAGGCGCATCAAGGTCAGTCGTGAAATGCGATACCCATCGAGCCACGAAAACAACGTCAGGAAAATGGGGTACAGCGTGAAGAGGAGTTGGCTGAGCGAAGCATTCAACTCACGCAGGCTGGTGTAAAACAACAGCGAGCCAAGACCGTTGATGACGCCCGCCGCCAGACAGCCCGCCAACCCGAAAGGATAAATATACACATACTGCCGCCAGAACAGCAGATACAAAATCCACAGCACGCCTGCCGCCCCGACTGTGCGCAGCATCGCCAGCGTGAACGGCTCTACACCCTCGGCATACGCCTGCTTGCCGAGGATCGGAATCATGCCCGACATCAACGCCGAGAGCAGCGCGGCGAACACGCCCTGAAGTTGCGGAGTAGACCAGCGTGGTTTCATATGCAATCCGCGCTACGCCGTACGTATTGCGAAAGCGCGCGTCGTCATGATAGCGCCTTCAACACATCCTCCAACAACTCATCATCCATAAACGAGCCTTTTTGCAGCAGCGAGTTGGCCTGAGCTTGCAGGCGCGCGCGTTCATCGGGTGTGAGAGTTTTAGCGGTGACGACGATGACAGGGATGTCGCGCGTGGTCTCGTCGGCGCGCAGGGCATCGAGCACGCCAAAGCCATCGACCTCCGGCATCATCAAATCGAGGATCACCAGATCGGGCCGGTGGGTGCGGATCAACGCCAGCCCATCAC
>JBQTJD010000012.1:0-16036 GCA_052387475.1 Anaerolineales bacterium
GCCGCGTTGACGATTTACGATATGGCCAAGGCGGCTGAAAAGACGATGCAGATCACAAACATCCGTCTGCTGGAGAAACGCGGTGGGCGTAGTGGGGTTGTGCTGAACACATGAGCGCCAACGACAAGCCGCGCCACACGTGCTATCAGGGCGCGATCCTCCGCGACCATCACCTGCTCCTCATCCAGCATCGCTTTCACGGCAATGGGTACAGCTATTGGCTCGTCCCCGGCGGCGGCATCGAGCCGGGTGAGAGCGAAGCCGACTGCGTGCAGCGCGAGATGCGCGAAGAAACCGGGCTTGAGGTGCAGGTCGAACGGTTGCTGCTCGAAGAACTGGCGCATCGCAACGACCCAACGTATCAGGTATACAAAACCTTTTTGTGCCGCGCAGGCAATGGCGAGGCCCAACCGGGTTACGAACCGGAACCCGATGCGGCCGGCGCCTACGCCATCGCCGCCGTACGCTGGTTTGACATGCGCGATGCCGCGCAGTGGAATGGATTGGTGATGGCGGGGTCACACGCTCATGCTTTGTTGAAGAAGTTGCAGATGTCGCTGGGGTACGAATGAAGCTGACCGTTTTGTTTTTCGCCACCCTGAAAGAGAAAGCCGCGTGTGATCGATTGGCGCTCGAACTGTCAGCCGGCGCAACGGTCGCGATGCTGAAAGCCCGCCTCGCCGTCGACCTGCCTGTACTCGCGGCGCACCTGCCGACCGCCCTCGTCTCGGTCAATCACGAATTCGCCTTCGCCGAAGATGCGCTGAAGGAGGGCGACGAAGTGGCACTCTTCCCGCCAGTGAGCGGTGGTGCAACTGAACCCCTAATCCCTAATCCCCAACCCCCAACGCTGTTTAGAATCACCAACGACCCCATTGATCTCAACGCCCTCGTCGCCAGCATCACCCTGCCCTCCACCGGCGCGGCGTGCGTGTTCACCGGCATGGTGCGCGGCGTCACGACGCGTACCGATCGCGATGCGATCGGCGCGCACGAAACAGTGCGGCTCGAATACGAAGCTTACGTGCCCATGGCTGAGGCGAAGATGAAACAAGTGGCAGATGAAATCCGCGCGCGCTGGCCGAGCGTGGAGGGCATCGCCCTTGTGCAGCGCATCGGCCTGCTGGACCCCGGCACGCCGACCATCCTAATCGCCTGCTCCGCCGCGCACCGCGACACCGGTGTGTTCGAGGCCGCGCGCTACGGCATCGACCGGCTCAAGGAAATCGTGCCGGTGTGGAAGAAAGAGATCGGGCCAAACGGCGAAGTGTGGGTGGAGGGGGAGTACACGCCACAGGAAAAGGATAAAGGCGGAAAGATGAAGGCGGAATGACATCCTCTTCCGACCTTCAGCCTTCATCCCTTATCCTTCATCCTTTCAAATGCACCAACTGCGGTCGCCCGCAGCCCATCACCTACACCGGGTGGAAGTGTCCAGTCTGCGGCGGGCTGTTCACCATCCCGGAGCCTGCGACCTTCAACCCGCAACTCATCAATCCACAACTGCCCGGTGTGTGGCGCTATCGGCGCACTTTTCCGCTGCCCGCCGAAGTTGAGCCGGTCTCGCTTGGCGAGGGCAACACGCCGCTTATACCCGCAACTTTCGATGGGCGCACGGTGTCCTTCAAACTTGAAAGCCAGAACCCGACCGGCTCGTACAAAGATCGCGGCATGGCGGTGATGTTCGCATGGCTCAAGCATCTCGGCGCGCGCGAGGCGATTGAGGACTCATCGGGCAATGCCGGCGCGTCGTTCGCGGGATACGCCGCGCGAGCCGGGATTCGTGCGCGCGTGTTCGTGCCGGCGGCGGCCTCCGGCCCCAAGCGCAAACAGATCGAAGCGTACGGCGCGGAACTGATTCCAGTGGATGGGCCACGCTCGAAAGTGGCCCAGGTCACGCAAGCCGAAGCGAATGTGGGCGCGATGTATGCCAGTCACATCTTCAACCCTCTGGGCATCACCGGCCAGGCCACCGTCGCCTTTGAAATTTTCGAGCAATTGGGTCGCGCACCGGAAAACATCGTGCTGCCCATCGGCCATGGACTGCTGTTGTTGGGGTTGCAGCTCGGCTTTCTCGCCCTCAAGGCTGCCGGGCTGATTGAGACGTTGCCGCGCCTCATCGGCGTACAGGCCATGGCGTGTGCGCCGCTGTGGGCGTTGCACACGTATGGGCGTGAGGGTCTGGGTTGGGTGACCGAGGGCGCAACCCTGGCCGAAGGTATCCGCGTGCTCAACCCGGTGCGGGGCGATTACGTCCTCAACGCCGTTCGCGAGAGCGGCGGCACAATCATCGCCGTGGAAGAAGAGGCGATTGCGACGGGTCAAGCCGCACTCGCACGGTTAGGCTTGTACGTCGAGCCGACCAGCGCAGTGGTGTGGGAGGCGCTGGGCAAAGTGAGCGGTGAGGCCGTCGTGATTTTGACTGGCAACGGACTGAAGAGCGCGTTATGATGGGGTGGCCCGTAGTTGCAGTCATTCAATCCACTCGGAGCTGTCCATGACTCGTCGCGTCGTCATCACTGGACTCGGAACCGTCAATCCATGCGGCCTCAACGTTGCAGAGACGTGGGAGAACGTCACCCACGGGCGCAGCGGCATCGCGCCGCTCACCGGCTTCGACCCCACCCACTTCCAGGTAAAAGTCCTCGGCGAGGTTAAAAACTTCGACCCGACGAAAGCGATGGATGCCAAAGAAGTGCGGCGCACTGACCGTTATCAGCACCTCGCCATCGCGGCCAGCAAGGAAGCGCTGGCCCAATCTGGTTTCACAGTCAATGGCGGCAATGCCGAGCGCGTAGCCGTCATCGTCAGTTCGTGCATCGGCGGTGGCAAAGCCTTTCAGGATAACGTGCGCGTGATGGACGCGCAGGGGCCGCGCCGCATCAACCCATTTATGATCCCGATGCTGATGAGCAACGGCGCGGGCGGCCTGATCGCCATCAACACCGGCGCGCAAGGGCCAAACTTTTCCATCGCCTCAGCCTGCGCTTCCGGCAACGACAGCCTCGGGCAAGCGTGGATAATGATCCGGGCCGGCGTGATTGACGCCGCCATCACCGGCGCGAGCGAATCCACCACCATCGAAATCGGCGTCGGCGCCTTTGACCGCACCGGCGCGATGTCGCACCGCACCTCGGATACCCCATCGCCATTCGACAAGAATCGCGATGGGCTGTGCATGGGCGAAGGCGCGGCGATTTTGATTTTGGAAGAACTCGAGCACGCCAAGGCGCGCGGCGCGAACATCCTGGCCGAACTGGCCGGCTACGCCGCCAACGGCGATGCCCACCACATTACCGCCCCGCGCGAAGATGGCGCAGTCGGCGCAAGTGCGATGCGCAAGGCGTTGGCTTCCGCCGCGCTCCACCCGGAAGAGGTTGATTACATCAACGCGCACGGCACCGGCACGGTGCTCAACGACCTATCGGAGACGGTAGCCGTGAAGCGCGCGCTCGGTGAGCAGGCGTACAGTGTGCCGATCTCGTCCACCAAATCCATGACCGGGCACATGATGGGCGCGACCGGCGCGCTCGAGGCGACGTTCTGCGTCAAAGCCATCGAGACCGGCGTGATCCCGCCCACCATCAATTACCACACGCCCGACCCGCAATGTGATCTGGATTACGTGCCGAACACCGCCCGCGAGAAAACCATCAACGTCACTATGAGCAACGCTTTTGGCTTCGGAGGTCATAACTCGGTGTTGGTGATCAAACGTTTCATCGGATAGCGAATGGCACATGGCTGATAGCGGACTCGCCGTTCGCCGCTATCGGCCATCTGCGATTTGCCATCCGCTCACTGCATGCCCCTTCCACAATTCAAAGATCAATCTCTGCTGTTGCGCGCCCTCACCCATCGGTCATTTCTCAACGAAAACAGCGACGTTCACGAAGACAACGAGCGGTTGGAGTATCTGGGCGATGCCGTGCTCGACCTCATCATTGCTAATTTGCTCTACCATCGCTTGCCGGAAATGAAAGAGGGCAAGCTCACCCGCTTGCGTTCGGCCCTGGTGCGCACCGAACAGTTGGCGGAATTCGCACTGCAACTCGACCTCGGCGCGCATCTGCGGCTGGGCAAAGGCGAGTTGGACAGCGGCGGCCGCAAGCGCCAGACCTTGCTGTGCGATGCCTTCGAGGCAGTTATCGGCGCGTACTTTGTGGATGCCGGCTACGAGGCGGTGCGCGCCTTCGTGGTGCCGATGTTCAAGTCGTTGCTCGAAGAGATGTTATTAGCCGAGGCGGACAGCGACGCCAAAAGCACGTTTCAAGAATGGGCGCAGGCCGAGCACGGCATTACGCCGCATTACACCATCGTCGAGCGCAGCGGCCCCGACCACGAACAAACCTTCCGGGCGCAGGTCTTCCTCGGGTCTGAGATGTGCGGCGAAGGCGCGGGGCGCAACAAACGCAGCGCCGAGCAAGCTGCGGCTCAGGCGGCCCTGATTCGCTTTGGATTGCTGTGAACCGGCTGCTGATCACCGGCGGCTCCGGTTACCTCGGCCAGCATCTCATTGAGCACGCGGAGGATTGGGAGGTGACGGCGACCTATCACGCGCGCGCCTTCACGCCAATACGGGGTGCGGCGCTGCAACTCGACCTGCGCGATGAGGCCGCCACTCGCGCGGCCATCGCCGAACTCAAGCCGCAGGCCATCCTCCACGCCGCATGTTCCAATCGCAACGCCGAACATCAAACCGCCATCGTGCCCGCCGCGCGCCACATCGCCCGCACTGCCCGCGCGCTCAATATCCATCTCGTGCATGTGTCATCGGATGTGGTCTTCGACGGTGAGCATCCGCCGTATGGCGACGCGGCGCGACCACAACCCATCACCGATTACGCGCGAGCGAAAGCGGAGGCCGAAGATGTGGTGGCTGACATTTGCCCGAACGCGGTCATCGCCCGCCCGTCGTTGATCTGGGGCCTCGACCCGATTGACCATCAAACGCGCTGGCTGGCGGAGGCGGCGCGGAACGGCCAACCGGTGACGCTTTTCACCGATGAGTTCCGCTGCCCGACTTACGTGCACGATTTGGCCAAGGCGCTGCTCGAACTGGCCGCGCGCGTCGATGTAAGTGGCCCGCTGAATCTTGTTGGCCCGCAGCGGTTGAGCCGATGGGATTTTGGGGTGAAGCTGCTCGCCGCATTGAACGTCTCGCTCACCCCGAACGTGATGGCGCGCACGGTGAAAGAGTCAGGGTTGATGCGCCCGCGCGATCTCACGCTCACGACGGAGCGCGCACAACGTGAACTCAAAACCCGGCTCCGGTCGGTGGATGAAGTGTTGGGAAGTGGATGAAGACGGACGCACACGGACTGAAACTCTTCGCCGTATGTGCGCCGGGGCTGGAGCCGTACGCCGAGCGGGAGTTGTGGGCGCTCAACGTGAAAGACGTGCGGGCGGTCGTCGGCGGGGTTGAATTCACAGGCATGCTGGCGGATGTCTATCGCGCGAACCTGCATCTGCGCACGGCGAGTCGTGTGTTGGTGCGGCTCGGCCACTTCCGCGCCACTGCATTTTGGGAACTGGAAAAGCGCTCCAGTCAACTGGAGTGGGAAAGTTACCTCACCCCCGGCCAGCCGGTAGCCGTCCGCGCGACGTGCCACAAGTCGAAGCTCTACCACTCCGACGGCGTCGCGCAGCGCATCGTTACAGCAATCAGTCAGCGTCTCGGCCGGCCTAGTCGCCATCTCAAAAACCATCCCGACGCGGAGACGTACGAAGCACAACTCATCGTCGTGCGGCTTGACCATGACCAGTGCTCGATCAGCATCGATTCATCAGGCGAACTGTTACATCGGCGTGGCTATCGGCTGGCAACGGCGAAAGCGCCGCTGCGCGAGACGCTGGCCGCCGGCATGTTGATGGCGGCGGGTTGGGATGCTGCATCTCCGCTGATCGATCCGTTCTGCGGCGCAGGCACGATTGCGATTGAAGCCGCGTTGCTGGCGCTGAACGCGCCACCGGGCCGCGCACGGCGTTTTGCGTTTATGGAGTGGCCCGGGTTTGATCCTATGTCGGTCGAGGCGTTGCGTGCATCTTCTCTACCAACTCCGCCCCGTATCCCGTCCATCGTCGCCTCCGACCGCGACGCGGGCGCCATCGAGGCCGCGCGCGCCAATGCCGAACGGGCGGGCGTCGCCAATCACATCGAGTTCGTTCGCCGCGCGGTTTCCGATCTGCAAGCGCCCGCCGGCCGAGGCTGGGTCGTCACCAATCCCCCGTATGGCGTGCGTGTGAGCTCGCGTGCACGCGGGCGTGATGATTTGCGGAATCTGTACGCCCGCTTCGGCGAGGTGTTGCGCGAGCGCTGCGCGGGCTGGCGTGTGGCGCTGTTGTGCGCGGAGACGACGCTGGCCCATCACACACGCTTGAAGTTTGATCGCAGCCCGTCGTTCGTCAACGGCGGCTTGAATGTGAAACTTTGGTGCGGAGAAGTTGAGTCGTCGAGTTGAATCGACGGCCTCACCTCGCTATACTTCCGTTCACCATGCCCACCCGACAAATCCTCTGCCCCAACTGCGCCGCCCCGATGGTGAGTGATGTCGCCGCTGGCGGCATCACGACCTGCCGCTTTTGCGGCGCGACCTTTCAGGTGCACGTCAAAGATACCGATGAGCTGCGACACGGCAGTTTGCTATTGAGCGCGGATTTCGCCGCCGCCGAAGCGCCGGGCTGGTCGCTGTCATATCCGGACATGGTGACGTACAAACCGGGCGAGTTGTGGATGACGCATCCCGCATCGGAACTCATTCATCCAGTGCTACGCACGCCGGGCCGCTATGACGATGTAGACGTCAGCGTCACAATCCGTTTTATCGACGGCAGCTACGATCACATTCACGCCGGCATGGAGGTACGCTCTGGCGATGAGGGCGACTACGTCATCAGCATCTCGCCGCAGGGCACCTATCGTGTCGGTTGGCACAACAAAAACGAGTGGGGCGGCAACATCGTGCCATGGACGACGCACCCCGAACTGCGCACCGGCATGGGCCTACCCAATCGGCTGCGCGTGGTGATGTACGGCGACCGACTGCGAGTGTATCTCAACGACATCCTAGCCAGCTCGCTGCGCGACACCAAACTGACCAGCGGCGCAGTGCGGTTGGTGATGTTGCCGTCGAAACACGGCCCGTCCACTGTGGCCTTCGCGCGCATCGAACTGCGTGAGGTGATGTAGCGGCGGGAAATGGAATTCCCGGCTGAAAAAAATGAAAAACGGCTAAAGCCGATTGTGTCGCTGTACTTTCAACACCATTCACGTTGGGAAAAGACTCATGCCGCAATTGACTGTATTCGATAAGACCGGTGAAGTGCCCGCCAATCAGCGTTTGGTGTTGGCCATTGAGCAATCCGGCGTGAGGATCGGCCACCGCTGCGGCGGCAACGCCAAATGCACCACCTGCCGTGTCGAATTCGTGAGCGGTGAGCCTGAGATGATGACGGCGGCCGAGTATCGGCGGCTGAATGACCGCGGTCTCTTCGGGCAGTTCCGACTATCGTGCCAGATTGTGTGCGATCACGACATGGGCGTGAAGCCGGCGCTGATCGCCGAGAACCAGCCGCAATGGAATGGGGATACCGGCCCCGTACCGGAGCCGACGGTGCAGCCAGAAGCCGTGTGGTACTCGATTAGGGAACTCAAGCTGAAGGCGGCGTCGTAATGATTTCGATACGCCGCTTTGTGCGAAAGGCCTCGATAAGGCATAAAGATACCTTTGCTCCACGTTTCTTGCCGTTTGCTGTCTTGCTACGACACGCATACACTAAAGGCGGCATTCGTTGTCAAACGATGTGACCAGATAATCGCGACTGACGAGGCAACCAACCCATGCACCTACAACAGACTAAACGGGCCAGTCGAGCGACTGGCGGCCCTCAATACTACTTTCACGATTTGACTGAGCCCGTCAAGTTGTATTTGCGTGAGAAGGGAGCCGTTTTGGTGGCTTTGGTCACACCTTATGGCGCTACAAAATCACACTTCTTTGCCGTAAGCCGAGACCATAAATTGGGCAAAGGGCATAAACCGGAGCCTGGTTAGGTCGGTCACGACCGAATTCAACAAGGCTCTGCCGGGCACAGCATAGGCGAAGCCATTCGGAATTGGTATAGTCTGCCAACGGGAGACTTCGAGCGAATTGATGTTGACATTGAGATCATTGATGATGTCTTCTACATCACTCCACTCTATTACAAGCTAACTCAGCGCAGGAAGCAAATTCCGATACCCAGAACCCCCAACCCACTAACTTTCACTCGCCAATACATTAGCCCTCTGTGGATTGAACAACTGGCCGATGTAGAGCGGCACAATAGAGGTATAGTCCGCTGGTCGCTGGACGAAATTTGTCGAGTAGTCTCAGATCACCGACCTCAGTCCAGGATACCTCACGTTCAAGAGCCCGATCTTCTACGTGCTTCCGGGCCTTTAGCCCATCTTGGATTGAAACTGGGCGCATACGTTGGCAAGGGATATGATTGTGTAGAAACGTCCATTCAATTTACCCCTTACCCCGCTTACATTGTGCCAGTAGAAATCAAGAAACGTAGCCGCAACTTTGAATATCAGCAGAAAAAATATGGCAAAGAAGAATTGTCGCGCGCATTAGTCCTATGTGCCTTCCATGATCATGCAGTTATGCCCAAACACATTGACGTTATAGAGTTAGAAGCACTTTGCGAGCACGCAAGCCACTTCAACCCATGAATTACTACACCAGCATTCAACCGATTAGCGACCCCATCGCCGCTCAGAGGCAGGAGGCAAAAAGACACTACGGTGTCCATCCATACTTCACGCGCCGGCCTTTCAATGTTATTCGCGAATACGTACTGCGATTTTCTAAGGAGCGGGATTGCGTAGTGGATCCGTTTGGAGGTTCTGGAGTCACCGCAATCGAAGCGTTTCTTGAGAACAGAGTGGCTATCCACAACGACATTAATCCACTCTACAATTTCATTGCTCAGGTCATAGTGTGTCTTTCACAAGGAAAGGCCAATTCTTACAAAGAAGCCTTAGAGCGATTGAAAGTCATTTGTCAACCGAGGATTGCCGAGATAGAGAAGAACGACGCATCTCTCCTCGAGCAATTAAGAAGATCGTTGCCGATGCCAGACAATGTGTGCCTACCAGCCACTTCGGATGTAGAAAACTACCTTGATCTGTTTACGCCGCGCCAATTAGTTGCGCTTGCATTACTCAAAACCAGAATTGGTGAAATCCCCGACGAACCTAGTAGAAATGGAATGCTACTGGCTTGGTCGGCTACGCTTGCAAAACTGAACAAAACTTTCCTGTCGGCTAAGGGCAGGGCGGTATCAAGAGGGGGATCAAGCATCTTTAGTATCTACCGCTACAAAATCGCCAAAGAGCCAGTAGAGTTGCCGGCATGGCCGACCTTCGAGGAAAGAGCCCAAAACGTTATCGATGCCAAGCGTGAAATTGATAATGCCATTAAGCTCAAAAGCGCAACTGGCGGTTGGCATGGTTCATTCGAAGCCCGTAACCAAGATGTCGAAGATCTCAGTGAGGAATTGGAGGGCAAAGTTGATTACATCTTCACTGATCCCCCGTACGGTGGGCACATTTCATACCTTGATCTCTCCATTCTTTGGAGCAATTGGCTTGGCCTAGCACCTAGTCAAGAGCTAAGGCAAAGGAGATCATTGTCGGCGGGGAACTGCGGCATACCGAGCAAGAGTACATCGCACGTCTTCGGAACAGCATACGTGCCTGCATCCGAATGTTAAAGAAAGAACGCTGGCTGTCGATCGTTTTCCAACACTGGAACGTTGCCTATTTTGAGGCAATACTTTCAGCGGCAGCAGAGTCGGGAGCACAACTAAGAGCGGCTGTTCCGCAAGTTGGCGATCCGATTTGGTCAATGCATAAGAAGAAGAATAAAGAATCGGTACTTGCCGGGGAAATGATCCTGACTTTTCACAAATCCGGCGCACGGCGACATGATGAGAGAAGGAACAGTTTTGACTTAGCCCAGACAGTCCGCGAAACTCTGTCCAGCTCGGGTTCCAATATTGTGTATGGAGAGTATTTGTTCAATCATGTTGTCATTGATGCATGGAACAAAGGAGCAATTGGTTCCCTCACTATCACAAAGGACGAGTTCAAGGAATTGATAGAAAGTCTTGGCTGGCATTACGACCCACAGCGTCACTACTGGGCCAAAGAGAACAAACCTCAAGCTTCACTGCTGGATGGTCTCTGATCACCCCGCCCTACGGCAAATACTCCCACGGATTAACGCGCCCGCCGGGGCCGCGAATTTCAAAGTGAAGATGCGGGCCGGTGGAGTTGCCGGTGCTACCCGCATAGCCGATGATCTGCCCTTGCCACACCGGGTCGCCGCACGACACGTTGAACTGGCTCAAGTGCGCGTACAACGTGTGCCAACCGTTGCCATGATCGAGGATGATGAGATTGCCATAGCCCTGAGTGTTCCAGCCGGCGTATACCACTACACCGGAGTCCGCTACGTACAGCGGGTCGCCCAACTGCGCGGCGATATCAATCCCCGGGTGCCATGCCGAGTAGAAGTCACGACCGGAAAGATAATGGCTGTCGCCCGGCCACGCAAAACTGCCGCCACCCGTCGGCGCGACGTACCATTGTCCATCGCACCGCCCGGCCCCCTCCCACGCCGGCTCAAGCGGCAGAGTCGCGAGCCACGCTGTTGATACTGAGGGAATGGGCGTTGCCGTCATCATCACTTCGGGCAATGCGGCGGCTGGCGCGATTTCCGAGCGGCGCCTCGATGGGATCGATTGTGACTCCGCCCCTGGCGGCGCAACGGCCGAATAGGCCGGCAGCCAATCGGTGTACAGGGGCACAGCATGCTTTGGTGCGCTGTGTAGTACGGCGCGGATGTTCGGAGATTTGGACACGACCGGCAAACCGAAGGCAGCCGCAATCACAAAATCCGCCACGATGACGACGGCCAGCAATGCTGAGGTCGGCCAGGTGCGGATGCGCTGCGCAGTACGCAGTGAGGCGGCCACCACCATCACCCAGCCGGCGAAACTGAGACTGAGCAGTTGACCGAGCATCGGCGCGAGATCTCCCCACGCACGCCGGCTTTCATGAACGCATTCAGCTACAAACAACTCTGCACTGCGATGCAACTGAGCGGCCCATTGGTTGAGCAGCACTGCATACGGCTTGAGCGAGCGGCGCGCCTGACGACGCACCGGGCGGGTCGCCACGCGCAGGGTCAACCCATCTTCGGCAAGTTGCGCCAATCCATCGCGCAGCCAGTGCGCGCTTTCGCGGCGCGTCTGATTCAGTGTGGTTACTATCAATTGCAACAACGGCTCGAGGGAAACTTCGTCGGACTCAACGGGGAGGCGTGGAGACTCCGGCAGTCGCAACATGCGGCGGATGGTAAAACACAATCGGCCCGAAAGTGCGATGGAGCGCGTTGGGGAACGGTTGTAGTTCGTATGAGTCCGGTTGACGAGGTTGCAAGTTCGTTGCCCTTCGTGTTGGTGAACTGAATCTCGATGAATGTCGCTCTGAGCGGCGTTCGTGAAGAACGCCAGCGAAGGGCCTCCGCGCGATGCGAGGCCGGTCTGGTCAGGTCATGCGGTCGCGCTCAGGGTGACCAGCCTCCAGCCGCTCGCACTCACATGTCGCTTATCTCAGCGTGCTACTGTCCCGCCGGTGAAATTCCTTTTGCGTCTATTACTCGGCAGTTTTACATTGGCGGGGCTGGCCTTGGTGTTGCCACGGCTGTACACCGCGTTGCGTTACACCGATGCCATCCTCGAGGCGACGGCTGCGCCCAGCCGCCCGCTGGCCGTGGTGTTTGGGGCGGGCTTACAGCGCGATGGCGGCCCGACCCCTGTGTTGTACGACCGCGTCGCCACGGCGGTCGAGCTGTACCGGCTGGGCAAAGTGCAAACGCTGTTGATGAGCGGCGATGGCCTGACGAACGCGGAACCTTCTGCGATGCGGCAAACGGCGCTGGAGCTGGGCGTGCCGCCCGAAGCTATCCTCACCGATGAGCGCGGCCTCGACACCTATACTTCATGCTATCGCGCACAAGTTAAGTTTGGAGCCTCTGAAGTGCTGCTGGTGACGCAGGAGTTCCACTTGCCGCGCGCGCTCTTTATCTGCGAGGCGTTGGGGCTTACGGCCAGCGGCGTCTCCTCTGACCGGCGCACCTATCGCAACAGTTCACTCGCGTTTTGGAACGTTCGCGAGGTGCTGGCCACGGCCAACGCCTGGTGGGAGGTGTACGTCACCAAACCCGCGCCAGAGGAGTGAGGGACGCGGATAGATTTGCCAGTTATGCAATTCATGTCGCCCTGAGCGCGTCCGCTGGGCATATTGGTCATCGCGACTCTCATCGCGCGAAGGGCCTCTGATAACATCGAGAGGCCCTTCGCGCGAGAAGGCTCGTGAAACGCACACGTTATGCGTATGCGCTCAGGGTGACACTGCCGGTTAAGCGTGAGAGAACTTCGTGAGTTCTCAGATTTAATTCGATCCGCATTCATCCGCAAAATCAGCCTCCCCAAAGTTTTCAGCTATACTCTCGCCCCATGAACCGCGAACACGCTTACGCCATCGTCACCGAGTTTGTCAAGAACGACAACCTGATCAAGCACATGCTCTCCGTGGAAGCCGCGATGCGCGGCTATGCAGTTAAGTACGGTGATGATCCGGACTATTGGGCATTGGCCGGCTTGCTGCATGATTTCGATTGGGAGGTGCACCCGACGCTCGAGCAGCATCCGCAGGCCGGGGCCGCCATCCTGCGGGCGCGCGGCGTCCCAGAGGACATCATCCGCTGCATTCAGAGCCATGCGCCGCACACCGGCATCCCGCGCGAAAAAGTGATGGATAAAGCCCTCTTCGCCGTGGATGAATTAACGGGCTTGGTCACGGCCTGCGCGCTGGTGCGCCCATCGAAAAGCCTGCATGACCTGACAGCCAAGAGCGTCAAAGGCAAGTGGAAGGACAAGGCCTTTGCCGCCGGGGTCAACCGCGCGGACATCGAGCGGGGCGCACAGGAGTTGGGCGTGGATTTGACCGAGCATATCACGTTCACGATTGAGTCGATGCGGGTCATTGCGCCGCAGCTGGGTTTGGATGGGGTGCTGGCGGCTCAAACATAACGGGTTGTTTTGACCGCGCGCCGTTCGTCGGTATAATCTCTTGCGCCGGGGAGTTACCCCGGCGCTTTCGCGATATGGCTTCTCAATCGAAATCATCCAGCCCGGGCTACCGGCTGTGTCCGACCTGCGGCACCCGCGTGGGCGCTGCCGCCACGAAATGTCTCGTCTGCGGCACTGACCTGAGCGGCGTTACCGGTTCGACCGGGCCGGTCAAGGCCGCAACAGGCACGGTGTTGGGCCGGCGTCCCATCAGCCTGATGACGGTGCTCATCCTTTTGGGGATCGTGCTGGCGGCAGTGGCCGGGGGCGCTCTGGTGTTCTCGCAGACCGAGGCCGGACAGAACCTCATCAGCCCGCCCACGGAAACCGTTACCGCAACGGCTACACTGCAACCGACGTTGACGTTCACGCCCACTCCGACGGATACGCCTGAGCCGACGCCCACACCGCTCCCACCAGTAGATTACGTGGTGCAGAGCGGCGATAGCTGCGTGAAGGTCGCGGTGGACAATCAGGTTTCCGTACAGAGCATCATCGATGCGAACGGCGGGCTGATCAACCCAGCCTGCACCAATTTAGTTCCCGGCTCGACGATTAAAGTGCCGCAGCCCACCCCGACGCCCTCACCGCTGCCGACCGCCACACTGGCGCGCATCGAGGCGACGGCAGTTCCGCGCCCCACCTACATCATTCAAAGCGGCGACCAGTTGGCGAGCATCGCTAGTTTCTACGGGCTGAACATCAACGATTTGATGCAGGCGAACGGCATCACCGACCCGAACAAGATTCAATCTGGGCAGGTGCTCGTCATTCCAATTGACAAAGTACCGCCGCGTGGCCCGACCGTCACGCCAACGGTTCCGCCCCCCTACCCCGCGCCGCAACTCCTCAGCCCGGCCGATGGCGAAGCATTTGTCGGGGTGGACAGCGTGACCCTGCAATGGGTCGCCGTGAGCCAGTTGCAGCCCGGCGAGTTTTTCCAGGTGACCGTCGAAGATGTCACCGCCAACAGCAGCCGCATCCTGCGCGATGTCGTGCCGGATAATCGATACATCATCCCAGCGACGTTCCAGCCAATGGATAGCAAGCCGCATGTCTACCGCTGGAGCGTGACCGTCGTGCGACAACGCCCGAGCGCCGACCCGAACCAACAACCGGTCTACGACTCCGCCGGCCTCAGCAGCCCGGAGCATACGTTCGTGTGGGCGGGCACGGGCGGCGGCACACCGAGTCCGTAGGGGCAAACGGCGAAGCGCCATGCGCTTCGCCGTTGCCCCTTTGCGGTCGCCCTGTCCAACATGCTGAACCGAGGCCGCTTCAATCTCCTCTTTATCTTTGCCGCGGTTTGCCTGGTGGCTTCCGCGGCTCTATTCCTCTTTGAGCTGTATCGCTATAGCCAAACATTTGCCCGCATGCCGGCCGGTCTCTCACTGGGCGGCGTGCCGGTCGGCGGGCTGAGCGAGACCGACGCGCTGCAACAACTCATCACCACGTATAACGCGCCGGTGGAATTGCGCTATCGCGACGAGGTGATCCTGCTTGATCCGCCCGTCGTCGGCTTCGAGGTCAACGCGGCAGTGATGTTGCCGCAGGTCACGCAGTTTCGCAACACGTCCGGCTTTTGGAGCGGCTTGTGGGATTATCTGTGGCTGCAAATCGCGCCGGTGCGCGATGTGCCGCTGCGGGCGCAATACTCGCAAGATCGCCTGCGCGCCTTTCTGGCAGACCTGGCCGCGCGCTACGACGAGCCCGGCAACCCGCCCACCGCCGACCCAAATACCCTCGGCTTTGAACCAGGTGAACCGGGGCATACTCTCAACACCGAAGCCGCGGTTGAGCTAATCAACCGTGCGTTGTACTCGCCGCGCGAGCGCACGGTGACGCTGCCCGTGGCTGAGCAAACCATCGTGCAGCCCACCTATCAAACCCTGGCCGAACTCCTAAAGCAAAACCTTCAGCAGTATCAATTCGACGGTGTCGCCAGCATTTTCCTTTCCGATCTCAACACAGGCGACGAGCTGACGTTCTCACTTTCGAACGGTGAGCCAGTCACCGGCCCGGTGGCCTACTCCGCGATGAGCATCATCAAGGTGCCGATTATGACCTCGCTCTTCGCGCGGCGTTCGGGCGAACTGACTCAGGAGGACGATCTGCTGCTGCAACGCAGCTTGGAAGAGTCACAGAACACGGCCACCGACTTTCTGCTCAAAACGATTGGGCGCAACGACGGTTTTGAGGGGACGCGCCAGATGACGAACGACATGCGCCGCCTTGGTCTGGTGAACACCTACCTCAGCGGCCTGCTCGACGTGCAGGGCGCGGTGCTGTCGCCGTATGCCACCCCGGCCAACGGCCGGGCGGACGTCAGCACCAACCCTGACCCGTACAACCAGACCACCGCTGATGACATGGGTACGCTGCTGGTCATGTTGTATCAATGCTCGAAGGGCGGTGGGACGCTGCCGGCCGCCTTCCCCGGCGAATTCACGCCGCAGGAATGCCAACTGATGATTGACCTGTTGTCGCAGAACAAACTGGGGCCGTCGCTCATCGCCGGCGGGTCGCCGGGCGGCTTCGTGGCGCACAAACACGGCTGGGATACTGTGCCGCTGACGAACATCGCCGACGCGGCGCTGGTGTTTACGCCCGGTGGCGATTACGCACTCGTCATCTACATGCACCGCCCGCAAACGATTGGCTTCCCAGAAGCCAACCGCATCGTCATCTCGCTGGCGCAAGCGGTGTACAACTTTTACAACGGGCAATAGTGACAGGGAGCAAGTGACAAGTAGCAGGTGCATTCGCAAGACTTGCTACTTGCCACGTGCTGCTTGTTTCCTCTTTACTAAGACGAGCTTGTTCCCTCCATCCTCGTAGGTAAACTCCA
>JBQTJD010000013.1:0-3227 GCA_052387475.1 Anaerolineales bacterium
GCGCGATAAGACTCACGCAATGCAAAGATTCGGCGCACGCGCTCAGGATGACATTAGCTGAACAACTCCAATCCAAACAAAAACGGAGAACTCGCGTCCTCCGTTTTCAATCATCAGCTACCAGTCATCGGTCATTCCACGCGCCAGCAGGCCACGAAGTGCCCGGGGCTGACTTCTTTGAAGTCCGGCTCCTGCTGCGAGCAGTGCGCGAGCGCCACCGGACAACGGGGATGGAAACGGCAGCCGGAAGGTGGGCGCAATGGGCTGGGCACATCGCCCTTGAGGATGATGCGATTGCGCACCAGGTTCGGCTCCGGCACGGGGATGGCGGAGAGCAACGCCTGTGTGTACGGGTGCAGCGGGTTGCGATACAGCTCGTCGCGGTCGGCCAATTCCACCATCTTGCCCAGGTACATCACCGCCACCCGGTCGGAGATGTGCTCGACGACCGACAAGTTGTGGGCGATGAAGAGATACGTCAGGCCGAACTCGGTTTGCAGTTCTTTGAGAATGTTGAGCACCTGCGCTTGAATGGACACGTCGAGCGCGGAGACCGGCTCATCGCAGACGATGAACTTGGGCCGTAGCGCCAGCGCGCGCGCAATGCCGATGCGTTGCCGTTGCCCGCCGGAGAACTCGTGCGGGTAGCGTCGCGCATGATAATCCTGCAAGCCCACGTTGCGCAACGTGTTGATGACGATCTCAAACCGTTCTTTGCGGTTGCCGATGCCGTGCACCAGCAGGCCCTCGGCGATGCTCTCGCCGACCGGCATACGTGGGTCGAGCGAGGAAAACGGGTCTTGGAAAATAATCTGCATGTTGCGGCGCAGCGCCTTCAGTTCGCGCGCCTTGGCCTTGAACACGCTCTGCCCGTCGTAGATCACGTCGCCGCTGGTAGCCGGCACGAGACGCAGGATCGTGCGGCCAATCGTGGTCTTGCCGCAACCGGATTCGCCCACCATGCCGAGCGTCTCACCCTCTTTGATCGAGAACGAGACGTTATCCACCGCCTGCACCCAGGCGACGATGCGCTGCAACAAACCGCCGCGCACCGGGAAATATTTGACGAGATTCTTGATCTCGACCATGTTGCGCTTGCCGTTCATGCTATGGGCCGCGCCCTGGTCGTCCACTTTCCAATCCATTTGAATGTTGCTCATCGGCGTCCTTTCAGGCCCGCTCAGGCGGCCTTATTGGCGAGCGGCGCGGTGTGGCCTTCGGCGTGATGGTACAGCCAGCAGCGCACGAGGTGATCTTTCCCCGACGGCTTCAACTCCGGCAATTTGTCCGTGCAGACCGTCAGGTTATATTCCACACGAGATTTGCAACGCGGGGCGAAGCGGCAGCCGAGCGGCAGGTTGATGAGGTTGGGCACCGAGCCGGGGATGGTATCGAGCTTGTCTTTGATGACGCCGAGCACCGGGATGGAACCGATGAGCCCCTGGGTGTACGGATGCTTCGGGTCGGCGAACAACGTGTTGACATCCGTCTGCTCGACGATCTGCCCGGCGTACATCACCGCCACGCGCTCGCACATCTCGGCCACCACGCCCAGGTCGTGCGTGATCAAAATAATGGAGGCTTCAAACTTCGAGCGCAGGTCACGGATGAGGTCGAGGATTTGCGCCTGAATGGTCACGTCGAGCGCGGTGGTCGGCTCGTCGGCGATGAGCAGTTCGGGCACGCAGGCCAGCGCCATCGCGATCATCACGCGCTGGGCCATGCCGCCGGAAAGTTCGTGCGGAAAGGCGTTGGCGCGCCGCTCGGCATCGGCGATGCCGACCATCTTCAGCAACTCAATCGCCCGCTTCCAACCGGCGTCTTTGCCCAGCGAGCGGTGGATGTCGAGCACCTCGGCGATCTGATCGCCGACTTTGAAGACCGGGTTGAGCGCCGACTGCGGCTGTTGGAAAATCATGGCGATGCGGTTGCCGCGCATCTTCACCATCTCGGATTCGGAAAGCTTGAGCAAATCCTGGCCGTCGAAGATGATCTCGCCCTCGAACGTTTTGCCGGGCACGCCGATGAGGCGCATGATGGAGAGTGAGGTCACGCTTTTGCCACAACCGGATTCACCGACGAGGCCCATCACTTCGCCGCGACGCACGGCAAAGTCCACGCCGTCCACTGAGCGCACCACGCCGTCTTCAGTGTAAAAATAGGTTTTGAGACTACGGACCTCGAGGATGTTGGGAGAGCTGCTACCGTTCGCGGCCATGCCGGTTGCTGTGGTCTTCTGGTCAGCCATGAAGTCTCCGAGAGGATGAAGTTATAGACACGACTGCTGAGCGACGGCCATTATAGCCTGACACTCAGCAATCGAAAACTCCTTAAGCCCCTCACCCCTAACCCCTCTCCCGGTGGGAGAGGGGAACGGGCAGCATCATTGCAAAACCTTCCCAAAACAGACACTGACTCCCCTTCTCCCTTTGGGAGAAGGGGTCGGGGGATGAGGGAGTCCCTTACCGCTTAAGCCGCGGGTCGAGCGCATCGCGCAAGCCATCGCCGACGAAGTTGAAGGCCAGCGCGCAGATGAAGATCGGCAGCCCGGGAATGAGCGGCAGCCACGGATACTGGAACATGTACTGTTGCGCGAACGCGAGCATGTTGCCCCAGGCCGGGGTCGGGTCCTGAATGCCCAGCCCGAGGAAGCTCAACACCGCCTCAGTGATGACCGCCCCGGCCAACGCCAAACTGGCCGTCACGATGATCGGCGCGAAGGCGTTGGGGATGAGGTGCCGGGTGATGATGCGGATATCGGAGACGCCCAGCGCACGGGCGGCGTCCACGTACTCCTGATTCTTGATGGACAGCACCATGCCGCGCATCAGCCGCGCCACGCCCAACCAGCCAAAACCGGTCAGCACGAGGATGACCACGATGACCTGCAACGCCTCGCGCGGCGCAATGTACAACATGTTGGCGACAATTTGCGTCACAGCCGGCGGCACCGGAATGACATCCGGCGATTGGATGAGGATGGACGAGATGATGAGCAGCAACGGCAGTTCGGGGATCGTGAGGAAGAATTCCACGATGCGCATGGCAATTTCATCTATCCAGCCGCCATAGAAACCGGCGATGGCCCCAAACAGCGTCCCGATCACCGTGCTGCCGATCACGACACAGAACGCCACCGTCAACGAGACGCGCGCGCCATACACGATGCGCGAAAAATAATCGCGTCCGAGGTGATCGGTGCCCAGCCAGTGCGTCTTGGCGCCATC
>JBQTJD010000014.1:0-1949 GCA_052387475.1 Anaerolineales bacterium
TGTTCGGCTCGTTTCGCGCGAAGGGCCTCTTCGCACTTCGTTTAGGCCCGTCGCGCGTGCGGCCTTGCGAAATGCAAACATTCTGCATACGCGCTCAGGGCGACATTAACAGCGTAACTTCAATCAAAATCTGCAATCCCTATGCCCGAATTCTTCACCGTCCTCCCTCCCGCTGAGGCGCTGGCAAAACTGTTCGATCATGTGCCGGTGCGGATGCAATCAGAAACCGTCTCCCTCGCCGACGCGCTCGACCGTGTGACGGCGGTTCCTATTCGCGCGCCGGTCTCCGTCCCCGCCTTCCCGCGCTCGATCATGGATGGTTATGCCGTGCGCGCGCAGGATACGTTCGGCGCGAGTCAGACTTTGCCGATGTATCTCACCGTGATCGGCGAAGTGCCAATGGGCGGCTTGCCCCACTTCGCGTTGCGAAGTGGGCAAGCGGCCTTAGTGCACACCGGCGGTATGTTGCCCGAGGGCGCGGATGCCGTGGTTATGATCGAAGTCACGCAGCAATCGCGCGAGAACGAGATCGAAGTATTGAAGGCCGTCGCGCCAGGCGAGAATGTGTTGCGCGCGGGCGATGATATTGCCGAGGGCGCGGAGATGCTGCCGGCCGGGCATGTGTTGCGCGCGCAGGATTTGGGCGGGCTGGCCGCGCTCGGCCTCGTTCAAGTGGCGGTCGCGCGCAGGCCGCGCGTGGCATTGCTCGCCACCGGTGATGAAGTGGTGCCGCCGGAGACTGAACCCGCGCCCGGGCAGATCCGGGATGTGAACTCGTACTCAGTGGCCGGGCAGATTGCGCGGGCAGGCGGCGTGCCGATACGCTGCGGCATCGCGCCGGACAATTACGATGAGCTATTACGGATGGCGCGCGCCGCGCTCGCCGAGGCCGATATGTTGGTGCTCTCGGCGGGCAGTTCGGTGAGCGTGCGCGATATGACCGCCGATGTCATCAACGCGCTGGGGCAGCCCGGCATGCTGGTGCACGGTGTGGCCCTCAAGCCTGGCAAGCCCGCCATCCTCGCGGTCTGCGGCGATGCAGAGCATCGCGGAAAACCGGCGATCGGTCTGCCCGGCAACCCGGTGAGCGCGATGGTGGTGGCGGATTTGTTCGTCGTGCCAACGGTGTACCGGCTACAGGGCGCCGTTTCGCCCGCGCGAAAAACGGTACAGGCGAAACTTAGCCACAACCTGCCCTCGCAAGCGGGCCGCGTGGATTACACCCCCGCCCGCCTGATCGCCCGTGATGGCGAGCAGTGGGCCGAGCCGGTCTTCGGCAAGAGCAACCAAATTTTCACGCTGGTCTTTGCGGATGGAATGGTCGTCACGCCCGCCGACGCCAACGGCTTGCAAGCCGGCGAGGTGGTGGAGGTGAGGTTGTTTTGAAGGAGTGGGGCGCAAGATGTGAGCGGCAGACTGAGATGTGTGACCTGCCCATCTAAAGATGCCCCGGCCGCGAATTGTTTTGGATATTTCTTGGTGTGGGTGTCCTGTTGAGCCGATCCCATTCGTAAGTTAGGTAGAATGAGCGCGGGAACTGCCCGCGCCAGCCTAAGGAGAAACCATGAGTCAATACCTGTTGTCTACTTTTGCTGTGGAGGGTCAGGTCCCCGGAGCGCCGAGGACACCCCAGGAGATGCAGACATTTATGGAGCGGGTCATTGCCCTCGAAGCCGAGATGGACGCAAGCGGTACGTTCGTCTTCGGTGGCGGCCTTCATGGCCCCGACGCGGCCACTGTTGTTCGCACCGGTGATGGTGACGTGGTCATGACGGACGGCCCGTTCGTTGAGGCGAAAGAGCATATCGCCGGGTTCTACATCATCAACGCGGATGACCTCGATGCAGCCCTGACCTGGGCGAGCAAGGTCGTGAAAGCACTGAACCATCCGATCGAAGTTCGCCCATTCCGTGCAACTGGGCGCGTGAAGGATTCAATGCCACCGGGAG
>JBQTJD010000015.1:0-4723 GCA_052387475.1 Anaerolineales bacterium
TGAAGACTTGCTTGAAATGGCGACTTCGGTGGAAACAAAAGGTCCCGTCTTATGCCAATGAATTGTGACGGGGACTGCCTTGAGAGCCAAATCATGACAGTGCCGTAACCTACAGACAGAACAAAGAAAACCCAAGTGACAGCTAATGAAAACAGCGACGGAACCCCGAGGCCTCCAAGTCGTTCACAGTAAGTTGCGCCTAGCATGCGCCCTTTTCCAATTGCATACACCAAATCGTATTCCGTTTCATATATGTCGAGGCCGTTATAGTAGAGAGTAACGAGAATGTCACCCTTGCAGTAGTTGATACTGGTATCGTGCCAATTGTATTCGTGCCAGCCGTCTTGCGAGTAGAGCCATGCGTAGTGTTGGTGTATCTGCTCAAAAGTTAATTCATTAGTGACGTACCCTAACGTTAGGCCCCTGTTGAACATGCCGGCTTGTTGTGACTTCAGTGTAGCTTCTGCGGGCGGCGGAAACTGTTGTGACACACTCAGTAAATTGGGGGCAATCAGTTCTCCATAAGCCATGCCGAATCCCTGAATGGACACCCAGCCTAACGCGGGCCAAATCAACACAAGTATCTCCAGCAACCTCAGCCAAAACTTGCGCGACATCGGCTTTCATCTCTACTTGTCGTCCATTCGCTGCCTCAGCCTATGCAACGCCGCCCGCACCTTTTCCCAGATTTCCTTCGTTGCCTTGGCCTTTTCCTTCTCAATCGGCTCCGGGTTGTAGCGCGCGTGGTCGAAGGCCTCGGTCAGCGCGTGTACTTCGGTTTGGGCCTCGGCGAGTTGCGCTTCGAGCAGCGGGTCGTACTCATCCGGCGTTTGCGCGGGCGCGCGCCCAAAGCCGAGTTGCGCGGCGCGGCGCAGCGTGCTGAGATAGTAATACCAGATTTGTTCGCGCGGCGAGGCCCGGCGCAGGTTCCAAAACGGTAGCTGTGATAGCGGTGTGCGGCTGATCCATTGGCGCAAACGTTCGAGCGGGCGCGATTCGCGAATCGCGACGCGAACCGCTTCCATCCACCCCAGCGCCGTGCTGCGGAGTGAGTGCCACAACTCGCGCAAGCGGCGGAATAACCGCGCGTTCTTCAATCCCCGCAACAGTTCAGGCCGGTCGCTGAGGTACTCGAACAAAATGTAGGCCACCAGCAGGGCGATGAAGACCCAAAACGTCGTCGAGCGCCAGAACTCCCACAGCGGATCGAGGGGCAGCGGCGTGTCGAGCGGTGGTGTCGGGAGGGGTTGCGGCGTGGGGACGGCAGTGATGACGGGCGGGGGAACCGGCTCCTGCCCGCGCGGCGCGAACGACGAGAACAGGCCCACAATCAACGCCGAGATGAGGAAGGCGATGAGATACAGCACAAAACCGATGACGGTGATGAGGGTGCCGAGCACATCGAGCAACCCGAGGCCGTAGAAGGTGGGCAGCGAAAATGCAATCAGGGCGATGATGAGAAGGAAGATGAGCGAATGCCGCGCCCAGCGTCCGGGCAGCGCATCGTTCACCGGCGTGCCCTCGTATTGCCACACCGCCGCCCAATGCGCGTAGTTGGCTTGCCCCATCAACACCAGACCGAGCATGAAATAAATCAGCGCGTTGGCGACCAACCCGGTGACCGCCCCGCGCCCGAGGTTGAGCAGCGCGACGAAGCCGATGCGGGCTAGGCCGGAGGCGAATAACAGGATCAGGCCGGCCCAGAAGTAGCGGTTGAGCAGTTCCTCGCGCGGCGAGATCTCGCGCAATGGCGCTTCGGGATCGCGCAGTTCTTCCAGATCGGCGGTGGTATCGGTGACGGCGAAAAGCGCCGCCAGGGCCAGTAAGTAGTTGACGATGGTCTGCGGATCGAAGATGGCGATAGGCGTGTTGGCCCACGTGCGCAGGTCGGCCAAGATGGCGTCGAGCGGCGCGCCGACGTACACGCCGGCTTTGATGAGGACGAACAGAAACGCCAGTTCGAAGGCGCGCACACGCCAGCGATCGGTCATGAAGATGGGTCGCGAGCGTAGCAGCCGATACGAGAAGTGCGCCTCGAGCGCGGCCAGCGTGCAACTGAGCACCGTCCACGGCAAATTCCACGCCGGCCATAGCAGCCGGATGAACTCAGCGATGCTCCACGCCACGCAGGCGGCCATCGTCGCCATGATGGCGGGCCGCAGCACATCACGTACCCAGGTTTCGTGGGTCATTGTCGGGTTGTCACCCTGAGCGCTGACGCCGTGCGTTCAAACTTAACGCGTCTGGTCGCGCGAAGGGTCTCAATGAACACAACGAGACCCTTCGCGCGAAACTGCTCGTGGACGCCTCGCGTTCGACATTCGCGCTCAGGGTGACATTCAGGGATGCGGGCCATCATCATCGCTCACTCATTTTCGCGTCAATTCGCGTAATTCGGTGCCAGGCCTTTCTCTGCATCATCCTCATGCCACACGTGGTACAACGGCATGCGTAGAATTGCGGCGCGTTGCTGCATGGCCTGGGTAGCCCGCACGTACTGCACCAAAATCAACGCCAGCGGAAAACCGGCCTGCCGCAGCAGCGCGAGCGTATCCAACAGTTCGGGCGTGTCGCGCCCGGTGATGATGATGAGCGTAGTGCCCCACGGCAGATGCGGGCGTTGGGCGCGCAGAAACTCGGTGAACGAAAACGCGCTTGCCATGTGCACGCGCGCCAGCGTCTCAAGCACCGCCATCAAATGCGCGCGCTCACCGCGCGCCGGCAGCACAAACCGGGTATGAGTGTCATGCAAGGCATCGTGGGCCTCTGTGGCCAGGCCGACCGGCTGTCGCTCGCGCACGATGATGTGATTGGCGATGGACGCAGCCACGGTGATCGCGAGTTCAACGGCATCGTGTCGCCCGCGCATGTCGTAGCTTTCGGCGTTGAGATTGAGAAAGAGCATTGTCTCCCGCGCGATAGCGGGTTGATAATTTTTGACGAGCAGTCGGCCCACGCTAGCCGTCGCCGTCCAGTGAATGCGGCGCAACGAGTCGCCGGGGGAATAGTCTCGCACGCCGATGACGCGCGCAGTGTCCTCGAACAGCGGAGTGACGGAGCGCAGCACGGCCAGCGGCGAACGGGTGGGCAGGCCGAGGCGGCTGAGGGGCACGACGCGCGGATATACGATCATCGGCTCGCGCGGGGTTTCGGCGCTGAGGGCTTGCGTCACGCCGAACAAATCCCCCGTCTGCACACTCAGCGGCCCGAGCGCGTACACGCCGCGCTTGCGGCAATTCAACGTGTACGTCAACTCATCAGTGCCGCGCGCGTTCAGGCTGAAGACACGCGCTGGTCGCCGCGGCAGGCCCAAATCCACCGGCACCGACTCCTTCACTTGCAGCCACGTCACCGGCAGCACGCCGCTGTTGCGGACCTCCACCCGCACGGGCACCTCATCGCCAAAGAACGCGCGGTTCACGTACTCGCGCTTGACTTTGATATGCCGCACGTTGCGCCGCGCCCACCAGCGCGCCGCCAGCCACATCCCAAAAAACAAATACGCAATCGTGAAAAAGAAATCAATCCGCAGCGCGATGGCGACGAGGAAGAGCAGGAGGAGGAAGGGGAGGAAGCTGAGCATTGAGTGAACGGTTGTCAGTAAACAGTGAACAGTGTGCGGACCACTGTTCACTGTTTACTGTTCACTGCTTACGATTGCCTGCCAACTCTCCGATATCGAGCGGCGTCTGTTTCAAAATCTCTTCGAGGATGGCGACGGCCGTGCGCCCGCGCAGTTGGCTGTCGGGTTTGATGATGAGGCGGTGCGCCAGGGTGAGCGGCACGAGCAGTTTGATGTCGTCGGGCAGGATGTAGTCGCGCCCGCGTAATGCGGCCAGCGCCTGGCTGGTTTTGTACAGCGCGAGCGAGCCGCGCGGGCTGGCTCCGAGCGCGATGTCGGCGTGGGTGCGGGTCGCCCCGACCAGCGCGAGGATGTAGCGTTCGAGCGTCTCATCCACATGCACGTCGCTGATCGTATTCGCCAGCGCGAGCAGTTCTGCGCCGTTCACGACTGCGGCGAGCGTCTCGATGGGATGTTGCTTGCGGAGATTGCGCAGCATCTGCGCCTCATCCGCTGTTTCGAGATAGCCGAGCGAGAGCCGCATGAGGAAGCGATCAAGCTGCGCTTCGGGCAGCGGAAAGGTGCCCTCGAACTCCACCGGGTTTTGCGTGGCGAGCACGAGGAACGGGGCGGGCAGCGCGTGCGTGACTCCGTCCACCGTCACCTGTCGTTCCTGCATCGCTTCGAGCAGCGCGGCCTGCGCGCGCGGCGTGGCGCGGTTGACCTCGTCGGCCAGCAACACGTTGACGAACACCGGCCCGGCGCGAAATTCAAAACTGCTTCGCTGTTGATTGAAGACGTTGACGCCGGTGATGTCGTTGGGCAACAGATCGGGCGTGCATTGCAAACGCTTGAAGCGCAGCCCCAGGCTGCCGGCCACGGCGCGGGCCAGCATCGTCTTGCCGGTGCCCGGCACGTCCTCGATGAGGACGTGGCCCTGACACAACAACGCGACCAGCAGCAACTCAATCTGTTGCCGCTTGCCGACGATGACGGTCTCGACGTTTTCGATCAGTTGGGTAGCGAAGGTGGTGAGGGGCATGGCGCGCTGATTGTGCCATGATTTACCCGAATGCGCCGGGGGAGGTTCAGGGCCGACGACCTACGGCAGGCCCTACGCAGTTGCTGGGATTTCGGCCCCAACCCCACCCCCAAAACCCC
>JBQTJD010000016.1:0-6860 GCA_052387475.1 Anaerolineales bacterium
GTCTTGCTCAAAAGCACAGACCCTTGGCCGTTTTTTCCAAAGTCCCTTGGACGCTGAGGCGTCGGTGGGATTTGAACCCACGTATGAGGGTTTTGCAGACCCTTGCCTTACCACTTGGCGACGACGCCGTTTGAAGAATGCACTGCCCTTCAGTCAACTGCGAACACTGATACTTTATTGAAGCGACCGAATGGGCACATGGGCATTATAGGGAAAACAAATGGGCTGTCAATGAAACATGCACCGGTGATTATTCAGACTTGCTCCCGGCCCGCGTCCTCGCGGGCCGTCCGCGAGGCCGCGGACGGGGAGCGGTGGAGGTGTGAATTGTCACCGCAACATGCACTCACCGACTCATGCCGTTTGATACGGCGCCTCGTCGTCAATGTTGCCGACGAAATCCGGCAATTCTGCGTGGCCGAGCATTTGCCGCACCGCCAGGCTCTCCCCCGTGTGATACCAGTAGTGATAGATGACGCGCTGCATCAAGTTGCCGGCGCTGGTCGTAAACGAGTCATCGCCGACTGCAAAGGTTCGGGATTGCAGGAAGTCCGCCGTCGTCAGCGTATCGAGGTACGGATCGGCGGCGCTGACGATGGCGCTCCACGCCGACCACATCTCATCCAGCGGCGGGGTGATGGCCGGACAGCCGTAACAAAATTGCTGGTCCAGTTCCGGCAATAACGTTTGCCCCTGCAAACGTTGCAGCCAGTAGCGCTGCTCCTGCCACGCCAAATGGCCGATGTTCCAACTGATGCAGTTCATCGGCCTCAGTCGTTGACGTGCATCACCATCGGTCAGCCCGGCGAGCGCCTGTTGGAATTCGTTGCGGGTGAAGCGGAGTTGGAGGACGAGTGGATGGGGCATATGCTCACAGCAGCCACGAATTACACGCATGGCACGAATTGTCTTTTTCGTATAATTCGCGCAATTCCTGGCAACCAGGTTCTTGAGTTACAGGCCGCGAAGCAAACTCTCTGCTTGCGCCAATCTCGCCAGCGTTTTCTCGCGACCGACAATTTCCATGCTCTCGAATAGCGGCGGGCTGACGGTCTGCCCGGTGACGGCCACGCGCAGGATGCCAAAGAGTTGGCCGGGCTTGATCTGCAATTCGTCAGCCAGCGCTCGGAGTGGGGCTTCGAGCGCGGCATGGCTGAATTCGCCGGCGGACTTGATGATGCGGTGGGCGCGGTTCAGCGCAGCGAGGCTTTGCGCTGGCGTCAGGCCTTTGGCGACGAGCGCCTCAGCTTTAGCAGTCACACTGTCCTTGAAAAAGAAACCGGCAAAGTCAACGGCATCATCCAACGTGACGATGCGCTCTTGAATCAACGGCGCGATGCGGCGCAGTGCCGCCTCATCCGCCGCGATACCCGCTTGCTCGAAAAACGGCTCCATCCGCGCGGCGAGGTCATCCACAGTCAGCCGCCGGATCCATTTGCCGTTAAAGTCATCCAGCTTGTCAAAATTCACCCGGGCCGCCGAGGGGTTGAGATGCTCGAGGCTGAAGCGCGCGACCATTTCATCGAATGACAACAATTCCTCTTCCGCGCCGAAGCTGGCCCCCATCAGCGCGATCCAACTGTTGACCGCTTCCGGCAAGTAGCCCTGATCGCGCAGGCCGAGCACGAAGACTTCCTGCTCACTTTTCAGATTGCGTTTGCTCAGCTTGCCTTTGCCGCTCGGGTTGAGGAAGACCGAGAGATGCACCCACACCGGCTCCGGCCAGCCAAACGCGCGGATGATGAGGGCGTGCAACGGAAACGTGCCCAGCCACTCCTGCCCGCGGAAGACGTGAGTGATGCCCATCTCGTGATCGTCCACGATGGCGGCGAGGTGGTACACCGGCAGGCCGTCGGATTTCACCAGGATGAAGTCATCGAACTGTTTGTTGTCTACCGTGATGTCGCCGCGCAATTGATCGCGCACGGTGGTGCTGCCTTCGGACGGCATTTTGAAGCGGATGGTGAAGCGCTCACCGGCCGCCGCTCGCCGATCCGAGGCGTCACGCGAGAGGGCGCGGCACAGGCCGTCGTAACGCGGCTGCTGTTTGGCTTTCTGCTGTTCCTGTCGCAACGCCTCGAGCCGTTGCGGCGTGCAGAAACAGCGATAGGCGCGATCGGTATCCAGCAGTTGCTGGGCGTAGCGCTGATAAATCTCTTTGCGCGCGGTCTGCTGATACGGCGCATGCGGCCCGCCGACATCCGGCCCTTCATCCCACTGCAAGCCCAGCCAGCGGAGCGCCGCTTCCAACTCGTCCAGCCCTTCAACGGTGCTGCGTTTCGTATCGGTGTCTTCAATCCGCAGGATGAACTGCCCACCGGTCTGGCGCGCATACAACACGTTGTACAGCGCGGTGCGCGCGCCGCCGATGTGAAAATGGCCGGTGGGGGAGGGGGCGAAACGGACTCTGGTCGTCATAGTCGAATAGTCGTGTAGTCGAGTGGTCGCCTGGTCGGGCTCGACTATTTGACAACCTGACCACTCGACTAACAGACTAAAACTCGATTTGTTTCTGGCGCAGGATGACGGATTGTACCAGCCCGATGGCGATGAGGAACGTCCACAGTGAACTGCCGCCGTAGCTGACGAAGGGCAGCGGCGAGCCGGTGACCGGGATAAGGTTCATGGTCGCGGCGATGTTGGAGAAGGCTTCGAAGAGGATGTCCACGCCGATGCCATAGCAGATGAGCTTGCCGTACGGGTCGCGCGCCAATTGCCCGGCGCGAAAGATGCGGATGACGATAAAGGCGAAGAAGGCGATCACCAACGCCGCGCCGGCGAAACCGAATTCGTTGGCGATGGAAGCGAAGATGTAGTCGGTGTGCCGCACTTTGAGAAATCGCAACTGCACCTGCGTGCCCTGCCCGTAGCCCTCGCCTGTCCAGCCGCCCGCGCCGATGCTGATCAGCGCCTGATTGACGTTGTAGGCCGCGCCGGCATAATCCTCCGATGTGACATCGGGCAGGACGAAGTTGATGACACGAAAGGCCACGTACTGGCTGCGTTCCGATTGCAGCGCGACGAAGAAACCGATGACGCCGAGCACGGTCGCAACGCCGGCCAGGATCAGGATGTGGCTCCACCTCATGCCCGACGCCCACAACAGCGCAAACCAGATGACGCCGTACAAAATGCACGAGCTAATATCCGGCTGCACCGCAATCAGCAGCACCGGGAGGCCCACATGCAGCATCGTCTTGACGATGAAACTGAAGTTCTTGATCTCTTCGCTGTGCGTGACGATGTAATGCCCGAGGGTGAGGATGATGAGGAACTTGCCCAATTCGGACGGCTGCAAATTGATGACGCCAAGATCGATCCAGCGCGCCGCGCCAAACGTGGCCTGGGCCACAAAGAACACAATGACCAGCAGCACGATCAGCACGGCGTAGATGATGTGCGTGACCGAATCGTAGAAGCGGTAATCGATGACGCTGAACAACAGCACCACACCCAGGCCGATGAGGACGAACGCGATCTGCCGGTTGGTGAGGCCATACAGCTCCGATTCGGGCGAGGCGGAGAGCGTCACCGAGCGGATCATGGCGATGCCGAAGATACACAACAACAGCACCGCGCCCAGCAGCCAGAAATCAAAATGCCGCCACAGCTTGGCATCGAACATAGAGGCGATTGTACCGCAGGAGGGAAAGCAAAGAATGAACGGTCATTGGCATCGTGAACAAGTTCCGTATTTTGCTATTACTCGACGATACAGCGCAGAGCTGGAGTTTAGATAACACCAGGCGCTAAAGACCATGATCCTATGAGGGCGAATGTGTTGGAAACAGCATTCATCGCGCCTAGCCAGTGGTATAGTCTGCGTTTGAATTACGGATATTCTGGAATTGACTGCTGGTTGGCTCACATCCTTGGTCTGGCTGCACACGTGTCTTGTACGCACACCGGCAACGGCGGCTCCAGCAGCTTGTGAGTAAAGGCTTGGCCTGTGAATCAATGTAACCGTTTTATATTAGGAAAGGGAAGTTACTATGAGTAGCATAGGTCTTGAAGCAGTTTTGATCCTTCTGTTGATACTTGCCAATGGCGTGTTTGCCCTGGCCGAGATTGCTATTATCTCCGCGCGAAAGACACGCCTCCAACAGCGCGCCAACCAGGGTGACCGTGGGGCAAAAGTCGCGCTTGAACTGATGAGGGAGCCTCAGCACTTCTTGTCAACAGTGCAAATCGGGATCACGCTAGTGGGTATTCTTGCTGGCGCGTTCGGCGGAGCTACGTTTGCCGAAACATTAGCAGTTTGGTTCGCTACCTTTCCTCTTCTAGCACCGTACAGTGAAGCAATCGGTATTGCCATCGTCGTGCTGCTTATCACTTACGTTTCACTCGTGTTGGGGGAGCTACTACCCAAGCGTCTTGCGCTCAACAACCCCGAACGTATCGCTGCCGCGATGGCGGCCCCGATGCGTTTCCTGTCCGTGTTGATGGCCCCCATTGTTCAATTGTTGAGCACCTCGACCGAAGCCCTGCTGAAGGTGCTGAACATCCCAGTGACCGATGAGGCCCCCATTACCCAGGAGGAAATAAAGCTATTGATCGATCAAGGGGTCAGGATCGGCGTGTTTGTGCACACGGAGAAGGAGATGGTCGACAGCGCTCTGCGGTTAGGGGATCAGCGGGTCAGTTCATTGATTACGCCACGTCCCGAACTGGTCTGGATTGATCGAGATGACTCACTCGATCACATCCAGGAGATCATCATCAACAGCCTACATGCCTATTTCCCCGTAGTACAGGGAAGTTTAGACAATGTGATCGGAATTCTCCGTGGGCGTGATCTGCTAGCTGGTCAGGTGGCAGGTAAACCGGTCGATCTTGGGAAGTTGGTTCGCCCGCCTCTGTTTGTGCCGGAAAGTCAGTCGGTGCTGGCCGTCTTGGAGCAGTTCAAGCAGACTGGCCATCACATGGCCGTGGTGATTGATGAGTTTGGCGGCTTGCAGGGCATTGTCACACTGACTGATGTGTTGGAGGCTTTGGTTGGCGATATTCGCGCGCCCGGTCAGCCGCAGCAAGATTCCGCTGTCCGTCGCGAAGATGGCTCATGGCTACTCGATGGTCGACTGCTTCTACACGAGTTTAAGAGCTTGATCGACCTCAGTGAAGACTGGGATGAACCCTCCGGCTTTGAAACGCTGGGCGGGTTCATTATGGACAGACTTGGCCGCATTCCATCGCCTAGCGAACACTTCATTTTTGGCGGCTTTCGGTTTGAAGTGGTTGACATGGACGGCAGGCGGGTTGATAAGGTTCTTGCCACTCCTTACGATCTTCAAACCCCTCCTCCGAAGGACGAGCCAGACGATATCTGAAAGCTAAAATTATCCTGGCCGGATTTCCGGGTTATGTCGGCGGTAACTGAGGGCATCCGGCCTGCTATGAACGAAAATGTCCTGAAGCTGTTGTAGCGCTTACCTACGTCTTCGTCGAGGGCCGGCCGCCGCCAGCAAGGGAATGTTGGCAATCAATCGATTCTCACGCGCGCCCTGCGTGAGGTTGATCTCAACACCAGGCGCATCAATAGCCACATGCTTCGAGATCACGCCAATGATCTCGTCCTTCAGGGTTTCGAGCACGCCCGGTGACAGATCGGTGCGGTCGTGGATGAGGACAAGTTGCAGCCGTTCTTTGGCCGATTGCGCGCTGGAAGGGGAGCGGCCAAGCAGACGATCAAACCAGTTTGTCATGATAGTCTCCTCACGCCCGATTGAAGCGCGACATCAATTTCTGGAAGAAGCCCTGAGTGTCTTCCAGCACCATGAATGGCACGTCCTCACCCTTGAGCCGGCGCGCGATGTCGCGGAAGGCTTGCCCGGCGCGACTACGTTCGTCCATCGCCGCCGGCGCGCCCCGGTTCGAGGAGACCAGAATGCCCTCATCCTCCGGCACGATGCCGAGCAGCGGAATGGCGAGGATGTCGAGCACGTCGTCGGTGCTGAGCATGTCGCCGCGCTTCACCATCTCCGGCTTGATGCGGTTGAGGATGAGTTGGCCCGGCCCTTTCTCCTCGGCTTCGAGCAGGCCCACGATACGGTCGGCATCGCGCACCGCCGAGACCTCCGGGTTGGTCACGATCAGCACCTGATCCGCCGGCGCCACCGCGTTGCGAAAACCGCGCTCAATGCCGGCCGGCGAGTCGATGATGATCCAGTCGAGCTCGTTGCGCAGTTCGGCGCACAGTTTAATCATGTCGCTCGGGCTGACGGCGGCTTTATCGCGCGTCTGCGCGGCGGGGATGAGGTACAGCTCAGGCAGGCGTTTGTCTTTGATCATGGCCTGTCGCAGGCGCACGCGCCCTTCCACGATATCCACCAGATCGTAGACGATGCGGTTCTCAAGGCCCATGACCACATCCAGGTTACGCAGGCCGATGTCGGCGTCGATGCAGCAGACCTTGTCGCCGGTGGCTGCGAGCGCCACGGCCAGGTTGGCCGTTGTTGTAGTCTTGCCCACCCCGCCTTTGCCGGAGGTAACGGTGATGACTTTGCCCGGCATACGATTTACCTTTCCGTTTGCGTGCCCATTGGAACCTGTCTGCCCGTTGTTGGAATGGGTGCCATTACTGTTCATCTTATTTTGCCTTCCATCTTTCAGCCATAATTTGGCCGTCTTTCACGCGCGCCATCTCCGGATGCGGCTGGCCCTTCTGCGGGGGCGAGACGGCGATGTAACCGGCGATCCGCAACTGCGTCGGCGCTAAATCAAGCGCGCACACCACCGCGCCGGCATCGCCCTCGGCGCCGGCGTGCACCACACCGCGCAAACGCCCCCACACGATCACGTCGCCGCTGGCGACGATCTCCGCGCCGGGGTTGACATCCCCCAGCACCACCACGTTGCCTGCG
>JBQTJD010000017.1:0-4776 GCA_052387475.1 Anaerolineales bacterium
ACCCCACTCCCCCCCCCCCGCTCCGCCCTCTCTCTGTGTTTTGATTTCGGGTGTTTCTACCCCGTCTCGGGCCTAGTTTCCCCCCCGTTCCCCCCTCCCCCGCGAGTCCGGTCGGGTGAAATCAAGGCTGCGCATTCGCGCTCAGGGCGACATTATCTGGAGGAATGAAGCACAGACCGACGCGGTCTTGGAGACCGCGTCGGTCTGGTACAAGTCAATTTGCAATTCGATTTATTCCAAAACCCGCTGGCGCGTGGCTGTGAGGCGGGCGAAAATCCAGGCCAGCGTCATCGTGGGGATGAACTGCGTGCCGGGGATCAGCGCCTCGACGGTGGTCACGCCGCGCAACGGCGCGAGGCCCAGCCGGCCCAGAATAATCCACGCCAGCGGGGCTGAAAGAAAATCCAGACTGAAGTCGAGCAGGTCAAGCAGCAGCACCACGCTCAGCGGCGTGGCCCGCAGTGCGGTGAGCGTATCCGCGTCAGGCGGCAGATTGATGCGCCGCACCCGCCACATCACCCATGCGCCCAGCAACACCGCCAGCACCAACGCCAATGCAATCAACGCCAGCAGGGTGTACCAGACTCGATTGTCAATCGCGGTCAGCCAATCCATAAGCGTAGCGACACTGTCATTTGCCCGGACATTGATCCAGGTTTTGGATGGCCTCTTGAATCCGCTGCACGCGATTCTCCGGGTTGGGGTGGGTGCTGAAGAACTCAGGCGGGGCCTGGCCCTGGCTGGCGGAGGCCAGCACTTCCATCACGCGGATAAGGGCGTTGGGATCATAACCGGCGTCGTTGATAAAGCACACGCCAAGGAAATCGGATTCGAGTTCGTCGTCGCGGCCAAACTTCAAGTTGACGAGTTGCCCGATCATGACCGCGACCTGCGCTGTCTGCATGCTGGCCGGGTTGTCGGGGTCATACGCAGCGATGACGGCGGCGCCTGTGAGTCCTTCCGTCAATTTCGCTTTGGCGATGTGCTCGGCGCTGTGGCGGCCCACCACATGCCCGACCTCGTGGCCGAGCACGCCGGCCAACTCCGCTTCCGTATTGAGCTGATCAAACAGCGCGCGGGTGATGAAGACCTGACCGCCCGGCAGCGCGAAGGCGTTGATCGTTTCCGCGTCGCCCAACAGATGGAAATCAAATTGATACGGCGATTGCCCCGCCGGCGAGCTTTGCACGATGCGCTGGCCGATCTCGTCTAATGCGGCCTGCGCTTGCGGGTCTGCGTCCAGCCCGCCGAACTCCTGCGCCATCTCGGGCGCGGCTTGTAATCCCAAGGCAATCTCCTGCCTCACCGTCATATCGATGTATTGTGTCTCGCCCGTCACCGGATTGTCCTGCTGCGAACTGAAGTAGGTGATGAGGGAGAATATGGCGATAGCGGCGGCGATGAGCAAACGGCCACCGCAACCGCCCGCTCGCTGACCGCGCTGTTGTGGATAAGCGGTGCGAAATGTCATGACTGGCCTCCTGTTTCAACCGCCGGACGCACTTCCACATCCGGCTGGCGCACAATCCACACCAGCGCCAGCCCGGTGATCGCGCCGGCAATCAGCCCGGTGACGAGGGCGATGACGGCGGCGACGATGAGTTGATCCGGCGGCTCACCGCTGTTGAACACGTTCACCGCCAACTGGCCACCGTACGCGCCTGCCGCCCAACCGATAGCGCTGGCAACCGCCCAGGGCAGCGCGCCCGGGATCTCGCGCCGCAGCACCGGCCCTTGCAGCACGGCAATGATCAGCCCGAAGAGCACGTAGCCGAGCAGCACGCCCCAGCCCGTATCGGCCAGGGTTTGAATGACGAGCAGGCCCAGCGCGTACCCGAGCGCCCAGCCTGCGCCTCCACCCCACACCCAATCCACGCTATGCGTAAGGTAGCCGCGCAGCACCGCCCATTGGAGCAAGCCCACCCACACGCCCGCCCACAGCGGAATCAGCCAGCGAACCCACAGCAATTCCAGCGGGTACACGAATAGGGCGAACGGTGCGAAGCCCAGCACCATGCCGGCCGCCGTCGCGAGCGTCCAGCTCAGCCACAGGCTGAACCCTCTACGTTGAACTTTGCGATCATCGATGTCAATGGTCATGACGCCTCCAATAAGTGGCACGCTCTTTCGAGAATAAGCGCTGGCGCAAAAAACACAATCAGGCGTTGACAGTCGGTGATGTAGGCCATTTCCTACACGGCGTTGAATCCTTTTTGCGCGCGCCACGTTAACTCCTGTGGCGGTCTTCTTTGAAGAAGTACAATCGCGCCGGAGCATAAGCGTGTTGAATCCTTTTGGTGTGGATCCCGTTATTCCTGGTAGACCGGCGGCGCACGATGCTTGAACGCGAGAGCGAAACCCTTGTCGTGCGCGCCCAGCGAGGTGACGTGGACGCTATCGGTGCGCTGTACGACCAACATCAAAACGCCATCTTCCGCTACCTGTGGGCGCGGCTCGGTGAGCGGCAATTGGCCGAAGACCTCACCGGCGATGTGTTCATGCGGATGCTCGGCGCGCTGCCCAATTACCGGCCCACCGCGCCCTTCCGCGCCTGGCTGTATCGCATCGCCCGCAACTTGCTGGTCGATCACTATCGCAAGCACGCTCAGACGCCGCTGTCGCTGCAACACGCCGAGGCCCAGGCCGCACCGGAAGCCGATCCCGTCACTCTCGCGCAACACACGCTCACCGTCGAGCGCCTGCATCGCGCACTGGCGCAATTGGATGAGGCGCAGCGCGAAGTAGTGACGCTGCGTTTCCTTTCTGGATTGTCACTCCAAGAAACCGCCGCCGCGCTGGAGAAAACCGAAGCCGCCATCAAAGCCCTGCAACATCGCGGCCTGGCTGCCTTACGACAGGCATTGGCCGAAGAAGAGGTATCGCTATGAACAACACCGATTTGCTGCAAGAAGCGCTGGCCCGGCTCGAGGCCGGCGAACCGTTGGATAAAGCCCTCCCCGGCCTGCCGGCTGAGGACGCCGAAATACTGAAGCTCGCCGCGGCCCTGCAAGCGATGGCCCCGGCGCGCGCGCCCAACGCTGTCGCGGCGCAACGCCAGCAGTTGTTGCACGCCGCGCAGACCACGCCCGCTCTCAAGCAAGTTGCATCCCGCCTAGCATGGATATGGCCGGTAGCGATCACGGGCGCATTCGCCGTGATCATGCTGTTCTTCGTCGTGGGCGTGACCGCGCTGGCCGGGCTGTGGTGGTGGAATGCCTCGAGCCGCAACGTGGCGCAGAGCGCGCCGCAGAATGCGGTCCCAACGGTGACCGCGCCCAACCCCGAAACGGCGGCGCTGCAAAATGCAAATGGCAACGTAGAAGTACAGGCGAGTGATGGGACGTGGCAAACGGCGAGCAACGGCGCCACAGTGAAGGCCGGGCAGCGCGTCCGCACCGGGGCGCTCTCCGGCGTGACGCTGGCGTTTTACGATGGCAGCCGCGCGCGGCTCGGGCCGAACAGTGAAGTGGTGGTGGACACACTCAACACGCAGAAGTCCGGCGCGCGCGTCATCGCGCTTACGCAGGTCAGCGGTGAGAGCGATCACGAGGTGGCCAAAGCCTCCGACCCCAGCTCGCAGTACACCGTCGCGACACCGTCGGGCACCGGCTCGGCGCAGGGCACGGCCTTTCACGTCTCCGTCACCACAATCAACATCCGCTTCGATGTGAGCGAAGGCGCGGTGGCAGTGAGCAACGTCAACGTCACCGTCATCGTCATCGCCGGTCATTCCACCGTCATCATCATCGGGCAGCCGCCCACACCGCCGATGCCGCGCATCACCGGTGAAGGTCAGGTGCAGGAAATCACACCCACGGCGTGGCGTATCGCCGGGCAAACGTTGAACGTCAATGAGAGCACGCTGATATTGGGCGAGCCGTTGGTCGGCGACTGGGTCAGCTTCGAGGGCCGCCTCCTCCCAGATGGCACGCGCGTCGCGGATCGCATCACCCTCCTCCACCGGAACATCACCAACACGTTCAACTTTATCGGCGCGGTGGAGGTCATCAGCGATACGGCATGGACGATCTCCGGGCGCGCCGTGCGGGTGGATGCCGCCACCCTCATCGAGCCAGGCATCGCTGTGAGTGATACCGTGGAAGTGATCGGCGTCATCGCTGCCGACGGCGCATTGCAGGCGACGGCGATCCGCGAACTACCCATGGCCAGCGAACCGTTCACCCTCACTGGCGTAGTGCAAACGATCAGCGACACGGTGTGGGCGGTCTCGGGCCTGACGGTCACCGTGACGCCGAGCACGACGATTGAGGCGGGCATCGTCGTCAGCGACGTGGTCAGGGTCACGGGCTTCATCACCGATGGCGTCCGCGTGGCTACCGCCATTCAACGTCTTGCACCGACCACGGTGGGTGAGTTTGAATTCACCGGCATCGTCATCAGCCGCGACCCGTGGAATGTGAGTGGCATCGCTTTCGAGACCGACGATGACACCGAGATTGACGACGACATCCGTGTGGGGAACCGGGTACGGGTGGAGGGCCGCGTGCTCTCGGATGGCACCCGGCTGGCTGAGGAAATTGAGCAACTCGATAACGGCCGGCGGCACGCCATTCAGTTCACGGCGCGGGTGCAGAGCATCGATCCGTGGATCGTCGGCGGAGTCGCGCTCACAGTGGATGACAAGACCAAGATCAGCGGCGATCCGCAAGTGGGCGATCTGGTGACGGTGAAGGGCAACCTGCTGCCGGATGGCACAGTGATTGCGAAGAAGATTACGCGCGTGAGTGGCGGCGACGGCCCGGACGATCCCGGATG
>JBQTJD010000018.1:0-37723 GCA_052387475.1 Anaerolineales bacterium
TGCGTGTTGAGCGGAAACGCAATCGCGCGGGACAACGTCCCGCGCGATTGTTGTATCCAACACGCTACTCCCACGACAATGCTGTGCCTGTTACGGCGTCGTGATCTCGATAAAGTTTACCTTGTTGTTCTGCGCACCGGCGGCGTTGCTGAGGGTCAGCCGGCCATCGCTGACTGTGACCGTGACGGTGTTGTCGAACCAGCGTTGGTTTTCACTCGGCGTGCCGTCAATCGCCAATACGCCCTCGACGCTAAGCCGGTACACGCTGTCGGTTGCCGTTGCGTCGCCGGCCACCACGCGCACGGTGTACGTGCCGTTTGGCAGGGTGATCTCCCACGTGCAGCTCCCGCCGCATACGTTGGGCCGCTGCATGTGGACGAAGGTATCGTAGCGTTGATCGGGCGAATTCGCCGCGTCGCGGTCGCGCCCGGTGCGATTATCGGCGCTCCAGCCGTAGTCGTAACCGTTGCGGCTGCCGAATCGCTTCCCGGCATCGGGCAGATAGCCCTCGGGCACTGTCACGTTAGCCTTTTGAAAGTTGATCTTGATCACGCTCGGTGTGGCTGGCGGTGTGTTGGTCGGCGCGGGCGTGGCGGTGGCCGCCTGAGTCACGGTCGGCCCCGGCGTGGCCGTGGCTGCCCCGCCCACGATCTCGATGAAGGCGATCTTGAAGCTCTGTGCTGAGGGGTTGCTGAGCGTCAAGCGTCCGTCGTTGACCGTGACCTGCACAGTGCCCTCGAGCCAGCGCTGTGTGCCGGAAGAGACGCCATCCACGATCAGCACGTCTTCAGCCTTTATTTGATAGAGCGTGTCATAGTAGCTTGGGTCGCCCGCCACGAGGCGCACCGTGTACGCGCCGTTCGGCAGCGCGAGTTCCCACGTGAAGTCCCCGGCGCGCTGCATGTGCAACAACGTGTCATAGCGTTGGTCCTGTGACAGGCCGTCATCGCGATCACGCGCACCGTCAGAGTTGTCCGCATTCCAGCCGTACTGATAGCCGCTGCCGCGATCCCCATAGACCTCGCCAGTGTCGGCTAGATAGGCGGCCGGGATTGCGGCCCCCGCCGGTTGGAAATTAATCTTCACGTTCAACCCGGAGGCGGGCGTTTGCGTCGGCCCACTGGTCGGCGATGGCGTGGATGTTGGCACCGCTATATGTGTCGCCGTCGCTACGGCGGTTGTTGTCTGAGTCGGTGTACGAGTGGATGTGCTCGCCGGCAGCGGCGTGGCGCTAGGCATGGCGGTGTTGGTGCGAGTCGGCGTGAACGCTTGACCGCCGCTACGCACACTCTCGGCCGGGCCGTTGCCGTTCGGCGTGTAATTGCTGTCCGTCGTCAGCATAATCCGATCCACTGCTGCCCCATCTTCACGCATCCAGATATTAATCACGCGCACGCCCGCCGTCGTGGTCGTCACTTGCCGGCTGCCGCCGCCCGTCCACACCCAGCTCCCCGAGGCCCCAAACCCGAAACTCGTGGTCGCCGCCACGGTCTGCCCATCCAGCCCGACATGCACCGAGTCGGAGCCTCCATGCTCGGCGTAAACACGCAGCCACACGAAATACGTGCCGGGGGTGGTGACGTTCACTCGGTAGTTGATCTCGGGGCTGGTCGTCGCCAGACCGGTCGTGATCGTGTTGCCATCGTCCGGCTCGGTGCGCATAAAGCCGCTGCCCACGTAGCCGGCCACATTCGAGCGCGACGTCCAGGCATCGCCGTTGCGTGCAATGTTGCCGTCATAGTTTTCGGCTTCCATCACCACCTGCCCGCCGATTTCCTGAAAGGCCTGGCCCGCCGCAGTCGCTGTGGGCGTCGCCGATGGCGTGGGTGACGACGCCCCGGGCGTGCGAGTGGCGGTCGCTGGCGCAGTCGCGGTTTGGGTCGCGCCAGTTGTCGGGGTGATCTCGATGAAGGCGATCTTGTTAAAAGTCGCGCCGCCGCCATTGCTCACGGTCAAGCGCCCATCGGTCACCGTTACTTGCACCGTGCCCTCGAGCCAGCGACTGCTTGCGGTCGAAGTGCCGTCCACTGCCAGCCTGCCTTCCACGGCGATCCGGTACACGGTATCGTAGTAGCCCGGGTCACCGGCCACCACGCGCACGCTGTATGACCCGGACGGCACGGCCAGTTCCCACGTAAACGCGCCGCCCAATTGCATGTGGTTGAGTGTGTCGTAACGCTGATCGGGTGAGCTGGGGTACTCGCGATCACGCGCGTTGGCCGTGTTGTCGGCGTTCCAGCCGTAACTGTGCCCGTTGCCGCGGTCGCCGAAGGATTGGCCGGCGTCCGGCAGGTAGCCCAACGGCGTGATGCTGCCGGCAGTTTGGAAGTTGATCTTCACCGCGCCGGCCGGGCCGGGGGTGGCGCTTGCGCCGGGCGGTGTCGTCCGGGTGGCGGTCGGTGTGGGCGTCGTCTCACCGATGCTGATGCGGGTGGCAGTCGCTGTCGGCGTTGGGGCAGTCGTCGAGGTCAGCTTGATCACCCAATCGTCGTTGTCGGCATACGTGCCCGCCGGCACGGTCCATGATCCGCCACTCAGCGTGATGGGATTGCCGCCGTTGAGATTGCTGTACACACCAGAGCGTGGATTGAAGGCTTGAGCCACATACGGCCCGGAGCCTAGCCCCGTCAACTGGATCGCCTTGCCGGCGTTGCCGCGCGGGAGGTAAAGGATGTGGAGTTGGTTGGGAATCGACGCGGCGTGCGGTGGGGTGATCGTACTGCCCGATGGCGGCGGTGGCGTGCTGCCGTTTACGCGCAGCGCTTCGCGACTCGGTTCCAGTTGCCACCATGGGACGGCGACAAAGAAATCGCGCACGGTCTTCGCGTAGCCTGAGCCGGGATAATTCAGCGCCTCGTCCCAGGGTGTGGCATCGTAAGTTGCGACGCCAGTTTGTCCGCTGGGCGCATTGGGGTCATAAAAGTTGGTGAGGCCGCCCGCGCCATAGGTGTGACCGGCAGCGCCGTTCAGAAGCGCCGTCCACATTTGCCAACGCACTTCGTACGCGTCGGCGCCTTCGGCGCGATTGTTCTCGTAAAAGCCTTCAGAGTGGATGGTCGGTTTCACCGGCGAACGCGTGTAATCGTCATGCGTGCGCTGGTACACGTAGAAGAGGTGATCATCGTAGTGGCGGGTCTGCGTCCAATTGACGGTCAGCCATGGCTGCGCATGAAATTCGCCGGCTGAAGATTGTTCGTGGGCGCGCGCTCCCCATTCAGGTGGGTCGGCCTCATCGGGCCGGCCACTGGGATGGATGGTGAGGGCATGCCCATAAGCGTTATAGCTTTGCACCGCCTGGCCTAACTGATTCCATTCGCAGCCAGAGTTGGCATGGTCGCCCGAATAATCCCAGCATAGCTCCCACACACCGCCCGAAGTCGCATCGTCCCAAACGTTGGAGCCGGGATACTTGTATTGATATTCACCCGAAAGACTCCAGATTAGATTGTAAGCTCCATAGCGAGCCATGAGATAGCGGGAAATGAGTTTGGCATCGCTGAGCGACGACTTGTACTCGCTGAACCAGGCCGGATGCGCGCCGATGACCAGCCCACGATCAAACAGCGCTCGGATACGGATATCGAGGTACTGAAAATGCTCGGCGCTCAGAGTCGAGAAGTCGCCATTGCCGTCGGGGGCCTGGGTATTGTCCGGGAAAGGGTAACCGCCTTCATTCCGGTTATTCAACTGGAAGAACTGGGTCTGAATAACGGTAAAACCTTTGTTCACGCGATCATCGAGCCAGGTATAGAAACGCTGGTTGTCGTACTCGCCGCCGCCCAGGCCCGCGCGTATGGCATTGATTTCCCAGGCGGTGTCGCCCAGCCAGAAGAACGGCGTGCCATCGGCATACGTGAAATATCGATTGGCGCGCGCGCCGCTTGTGGCAACGCGCACGTGGCCTCGATAATTGGGGTTGGCGGCGATTTGTGCGCTGGTCGGCGCTGCAACCTGCAATGAACCGGAAGCCCGCAGGCTGGCGTCGCTCGAAGTCGTCGCCCAATTCCACGTTCCGGCGCGGGTCGGCGTAAAGCGCACCGTCCACACATGTTGGCCGCTGCCGTTCTCGCCGTCATAGTAACCGTCAACGGTGAGGGTGGTTCCGCTGCTGTGCGTGAAGGTCGCCCGCACCGGAAAGTCGTGCCAGGCATGCGTCTGTGACGTGGTAAACGAACGATCCCAGATTTCCCGTTGGGTCACGCTGCTTTGCCCAAGCGCCATCTGCGCGGGCACAAGCGTCAAGACGACTGCCACTATTCCAAGCACCTGCACCATACGTTGAAAAAACAATGTGAGGGATTTCATTGTTCCGTTCCTCTCACATGTGACTCTAGCCGTCCGGCGAACGACTGTCAGCAAATTCAACCCTAAGATTGCGTGAACACTGAGTGAAGTTGCCGTAATATCTCTCAAGTTGACACAATGACGTTACGCCCGGGGCAAATTCAACTCATGCGGCTTTCACAATTCTTGATGCTGTAGGACAAACGATGACACGTCGCAGGGCGGGTTTCCTGAAATATAAAGTAGAATCACGACTGAAGTTCAAACCCTGGGAGAAATCGGCGATGGCACAAAGCACAACCACCCTCACATCCGCTTCGTCCGTAAGCGGCCACAACCGCATGAAATTCCTCATCGGCGGCGGGGTCATCATTGCAGCGATTGTGTTTCTCATCGCCACGACGATGACCAGCACTCTGCAATACTTTTTGACTATCGAAGAGTTGCAGGCGCAGGGGGCGGGTGTGGTTGGCAAGAACTTGCGCGTCTCCGGCGCGGTGCTCGGTGATACCATCACCTATGATCCGCAGACTTTAGAGATCACTTTTGAAATGGCGAACGTGCCGGGCGATCTGGCTGAAGTGGAAAAGGCCGGGGGGCTGGCTGAGGTGTTGCATCAAGCGGTGCAGAACACGAGCGCGGCGCGCGTCACGGTCAAATACATTGGCCCCAAGCCAGACCTGTTGCGGCATGAAGCCCAGGCCATCGTCACCGGCAAGCTGGGCGAGGACGGCGTGTTCTACGCCGATGAACTGCAACTCAAGTGCCCGACCCGTTACGACGAGGCCGCGCCCCAAAGTTGAGCGCACCGGTAAAGACCGCAGCGGTTTGCAAAACCGCTGCGGTCTTTTTTGTTTAGAGGCTGTCTCTCAACTTGATTTTAGGTGACTGTCACTGGGCAGCAAATACTTGAAAATGAATGCACAGCGTTGCCCAGTGACAGTCACCTTGCGGGTTCAGAGAATGGTCTTATGGATCAGGTATAGGCTCATACGATTGTGATGATAAGGGCCGCCTGACCTGGGGATGCTACAATTCGTGTGCAACACTGGCGAGGAATAACTATGATCGCAAACATCGGCTACTTTGGATTGCTGCTGGCGTTGGCCTGCGCTGTGTACGCGGCGGTCATGGCGGCGTTGAGCGTGGCCTACGCGCGACCTGTATGGCTGGCCAGCGCGCGCCGCGCCGCCCTGCTCACCACGCCGCTGCTCACCCTCAGCGCGGTGCTCCTCATCGTGCTGCTGGTGACGGGCGAGTACGGCGTCGAGTATGTCTACAACAGTTCCAATCGCGAGATGCCAACCTATCTCAAGATCACCGGCTTGTGGGGCGGGCAGGCCGGCAGCCTGGTGCTGTGGTGCTGGCTGATGTCGGCTTTTACGACCGCCGCGCTGCTGGGTAAATGGGAACGCGACCTTGATCTGATGCCGGCGGTGATCGTGGTGATGATGGTGACGCTCGGCTTCTTCATCGGCTTGGTGACGCTGCTGGAGAATCCGTTCGCGCGCTTCTGGCAGACGGTCGAGGGGAGTGTCGTCACCGCGATGTGGCCGCCCGCGAACGCGTTTCCGTTGACGCCGGAAAATGGCCGCGGTCTCAATCCCTTACTGCGCCATCCGGGCATGATCATCCATCCGCCGATGCTCTACCTCGGCTTTGTCAGCTTCGTGGTGCCGTTTGCTTTTGCGCTGGGCGCGTTGGCCGCCCGGCGCGTGGATGACGAATGGCTGCGCACCACGCGCCGCTGGACGGTCATCGGCTGGCTGTTCCTCTCGCTCGGCCTCATCCTTGGTGGGCGCTGGGCGTACGATGTGCTGGGGTGGGGCGGTTACTGGGGCTGGGACCCGGTGGAAAACGCGGCGCTCCTGCCCTGGCTCACCGGCACCGCTTTCTTGCACTCCTCGATCATTCAAGAAAAGCGGGGCATGCTCAAACGCTGGAACATGATCCTCATCATGCTCACCTACGGGCTGGTAATCTGGGGCACGTTCCTCACGCGCTCGGGCGTGCTGTCGTCGGTGCACTCGTTCGCGGCCAGCGCCATCGGCCCGGTGTTCTTCACCTTCATTTCGATGATGATGGCGGCCTCGCTGTGGCTGCTCTTCCGCGCGTGGGAGGCGCTGGGCGACGAGCATCAACTCGATGGTATGTTGTCACGCGAAGCGGCGTTCCTGCTCAACAACCTGCTCTTCCTCGGCATCGCGGTGGCCGTGTTCTGGGGCACACACTTCCCGATGATTTCGGAACTCGTCAATGGGCAGAAGATCACCGTCGGCCCGCCGTATTACAACGCCGTCGTCGGCCCGTTGCTTGGTGGGCTGCTGCTGCTTATGGGCCTTGCACCGCTTACTGCGTGGCGCAAAACCTCGGCACAACAATTGGGCCGGCTGATGCTGATCCCGTTCAGTGCTTCGATTGTGATTGTGATCGCGCTCGTCATCGCCGGGATACGAAACGTCGGCGCTCTCATCGGTCTGTGGATTGTGTCGCTCGTGCTAATGACCACACTGCTCGAATTTGTGCGTGGGGCGCAAGCCCGGATGCGTGTAAATGGTGAGAACGCGCTGACGGCACTCAGTCGCTTGATCGAACGCAACCGTCGTCGCTATGGTGGCTATGTCATCCATCTGGGCATCATCGTCATGGCCCTCGGCGTCATCGGCTCGTCGTTCTTTCAACAAGAAACGCAGGGCCGGTTGGCGCAGGGCGAGCAATTGACGGTGGGCCGCTACGTGATGGTGTACGACAGCGTCGATCACTTCATCCACACCGACGGGCGCGAGGTGCACCGCGCCACCGTGAGTGTGTACCGCGATGGTCAACTGCTCACAACGCTGCACCCCCGCCAGGATATTTACGTTTTGCAAAGCGGTCTGCAACCGATGACGATCCCCGGTGTACGCAGTTCGATTGAAGATGATTTCTACGTGCTGCTGGTGTCGTGGGAGTCCATCGGCGTAGAGGGGGCGACGTTCAAGGTGTACGTCAACCCGCTCATCAACTGGGTGTGGGCCGGCGGGCTGGTGTTCATCGCGGGCACGCTCATTGCGGTGTGGCCGCAAGCCGAAGCCACGCGCCGAATGGCCCTTTCCCGTCCCGTGGCCGCTCAAGGCGCAACAGATTAAATGAACCGCGAAGACGCGAAGAGCGCAAAGAGCTTCACGAAGTTTTTCTTAGCGGCCTTCGCGTCTTTGCGGTTAGCTTTTCTACTTGGTCTTTTTCTCGCTCTTGCCAATGGGAAGGTAAACGCCCAGACGCCCGCGCCGTCCGACAATGACGTCAACCGCGTCGCCAAGCAGTTGTATTGCCCGGTGTGCGAAAACATCCCGCTGGATGTGTGCCCGACGCAGGCCTGCGCACAATGGCGCGAAACCATCCGCGAGAAACTGGCGCAAGGCTGGACGGATCAACAAATAAGGGACTACTTCGCCGAACAGTATGGCAACCGGGTGCTGGCCTCGCCGCCGGCCAGCGGCCTGAACGTGCTGGTGTGGGTGCTGCCGCCATTGGCGCTCGCAGTGGGCGCGTTCATCCTGTGGCGCTTTTTACGCGGCCGCACGCGCTCAGTCGCCGCTCCATCCCCGGCCCCATCGGCGCCGCCCACCAATGAATATGCAGCGCGCTTGGAAGAGGAATTGAAACAGAGAAGGTAAATGTGATAAGCGAAGCGACGGTCACGCTTCACGCGATTCGACACAATGGATATTGGCTCTCTGCTTTTTGGTCTCGCGCTGCTGCTCGTCAGCGCCTTTCTCATCGCGCAGCCGTTGCTCGAACGACCCGCCGCGCCCGGCTCCTTAACTTCCACGCTCGAAGCGTTACAAGCCGAGCGCGAGGCCATCCTCGCCGCGCTGCGCGATCTCGATTTCGATTATTCCACGGGCAAAATCACCACCGAGGATCATAGGACGCAACGCGCCGCCCTCGTGCAACGCGGGGCCGAGGTGTTGCGGGCGCTGGACATCCAATCGCCCACTGACCTGGTTGATGCAGACATTGAACGCGCCATCGCCGCTCGGCGCGAAGGGGCAAAAGATTGAACCGCAAAGATGCCGGCGAACGCGTTCGCACCAGCGCAAAGGGTCTTCGCAAAGCTTTTCTTTGCGTCTGCGCGGTGACAGCTTTTTCCGCTTGCTCACTGGCCGAGGACATCACCCCGCCACCGGGCGCGACTCCGGCGGACGGCCTAAGCACAAGCGACGCCATCCGCTTAAGCGAAACGCAAAGCGTTTCGCCGCCCACCGCCGTTGCTGACCCGCTGGCCGTGCTCACCACGCTGCAACCCTCCGCCGAGATCGGCGCGCCGCTGTTCGCTCAACATTGCGCGGCGTGCCACGGCCCGCTGGGCAATGGCGATGGCGAGCAAGCCGCGCAGTTGCCCACTCCCCCGCCTAAGCTGTCGTCCGCCGACCTTGCCCGCATACGTTCACCGCGCGAGTGGTACGACGTGATCACGAATGGCCGCCTCGAAAAATTCATGCCGCCGTTCGGGCAAACGCTGACGGATGAGGAGCGCTGGCATCTCGTCGCGTTTGTGTACACGCTTAGCACGCCCCAATTGCAGATCGAGCAGGGCGCGACGATTTATGCCGCGAGCTGTTCGGAATGCCATGGGGCGGATGGAAAACAGGAACCGGATTTGACCAGCGCTGCCTTCGTCGCCGCGCGCACGCCCAGCGAGTGGTCGGAGGCAGTTGTGGCGAACGCTGCACATACGGGCGCGGTAACTCTCAGCGAGGTTGAGCGGTGGGCCGTGGCCGACTTCGTGCGTGGCTTTGCGTTCGACTATCTGGCACCCGGCGCGACGCCGCCGGAGCGAACCGGCACGGTGGCTGGGCGCGTGACCAACGGCACGGCCGGCGCTGCGTCGCCGGATACGCTGGAACTGACTCTCTTCGGCGTTGAGGCCGACGGTCTTGTGATCACGCGTACAGCGACGACGCAGAGTGCCGGCGCTTTCGAGTTCACGGACGTGCCTTACACCGCCGTCCGGCAATTTGCGGTGAGCGCCATGCACAACGGCGTCGCGTACTACAGCGAACTGTTCACGTTCACAGCGGGCCAACCTCGGCTCGAGCTTCCCCTCACGATCTACGACACCACGAGCGACCCGGCCAACCTGCTCATCAATCGCGCGCAGACGTTTATCCTGTTCGATGAGCCGGGCCTGGCGACGGTCGGCCAGCTCTTCTCTATCGGCAATACCGGCGACCACACCTTCATCCCCACCCAGCGCAACGCCGTGCAATTCTCGTTGCCGCCCGACGCCACTGACTTCGCTGTGCCCGACGGCGAAGAAGGCGTGACTTATATTCGCGTCGGCGATAGCTTCGCCGATTTGCGTCCGGTGCCGCCCGGTGAAGCCACGCTCGAAGTGCTAGTCTCGTATCGCTTGCCCGAGTCACTGGGATTGAATTTTTCGCAACCGATGCTTTATTCGATAAATGCTGCGACTGTACTGGTGGGTGATGCGACCGCGCAGTTGAGCGGCGCGGGCTGGGAGCGCAGCGGAACGCAGGCTGTGCAGGGCACTCGTTTCACAACCTATGCGCGCCAGAACATTCCGGCCGGCGAACCGCTGGCCTTCTCCATCGCGCGTGGCGAGGCTGTGAATGCTACCGGCATCGCCGCCGGCGCGGTGGCGCTGGCCGCGGTGGGCGCGACCATATTCATTTGGTGGCGCCACCGCGGGCGCGTTGAAGTGAATGCGCGCGAAAGACTGCTTGGTCAATTGGCCGCGCTCGATGATGATTTCGCTGAAGGCAAGCTGGCGAAGGAATGGTACGAGCAGCAGCGCACAGCGCTGAAGGGGAAACTGAAGGAAATCTGGGAAAACGAAGGAAAAAACAATTTAACGTAGAGACGAAATGAAGCAGAGACGCAAAGAAAAGCATCCCCTTGCGTCTTTGTTTCTTCGCGCCTTTGCGTTGAATCAGACTGGCAATGATTGAGACTCGCTCGTTAGTCAAGACGTTTGGCCACAAGCCCGTGCTGCGCGGCATTGATCTGACGATCAATGTCGGCGAGTGCGTGGCCCTCTTCGGGCCGAACGGCGCGGGGAAGACGACGCTATTGCGCGTGCTATCCACGCTCGCGCGACCCACGCTTGGCGCGGTCACCGTCGGTGGGCACAAACTGCCCACCGAGGCCGCCGCGGTGCGACGACGGCTGGGGGTGGTCGCTCACCAACCACTCGTATACGGTGATTTGACGGCGGAGGAGAACCTGCGCTTTTACGCGCGCATGTATCGCGTGGCCGGCGGCGCAATTGCGCCGCTCCTCGAACGGGTCGGCCTCGCGGCGCGGCGGCGCGATTTGGCGCGGACGTTTTCACGTGGCATGTTGCAACGCCTCGCCCTTGCCCGCGCGTTGTTGCATGCGCCCGAGGTGCTGCTGCTCGATGAGCCATACACCGGTCTCGACCCGGCCGGCGCGACGCTGCTCGATACACTGCTGCGCGAGTTGCGCGCCGAAGGTCGCACGGTGCTGATGACGACGCACGACCTCGCGCACGGCTTCGCGCTGGCCGACCGCTCAATGGTGCTGAGCAAAGGCAAAATCGCCTTCGACGCGCGCCGGGATGAGATGAATGCGGATGAGTTTGCGAAACGCTATGGCGCAATCGTCAAACAGTGAACAGTCGCCCGTTCGCACTGTTCACTATTCACCATTCACTGACTACTGGCGCTCCGTCGCCGCCGTGCTATGGAAGGACTTGCAGGCTGAGTTCCGCAGCCGCGAGTTGATCAGCGCCATGCTGGTGTTCTCGTTGCTGGTCGTGCTGACGTTTAACTTCGCACTGCAACTGGATCGCGTGACGCGCGAGACGGTGGCTGCCGGCATCTTATGGGTGACGGCGGTGTTCTCGGGCACGCTCGGCCTCAACCGCAGTCTGGCCGCCGAGAAAGATCGCGGCTCGCTCGATGGGCTGCTCCTCGCGCCGGTGGATCGCAGCGCCATCTACTTTGGCAAGATGCTGGGCAACTGGCTCTTCATGCTCATCGTGCAGGCCGTGATCTTGCCTGTGTTTTCAATCCTGTACAATCTGCCGATGCTGCTGCCGCTCAATCTCGCGGTGGTGCTGATGGGGACGTTGGGCTACGCCGGGGTGGGGACGCTGCTCGCGTCGATGGCCGTGCACAGCCGCGCGCGCGATGTGATGCTGCCGATTCTGCTGCTGCCAGTGGCGGTGCCGGTGCTGTTGGCGTCGGTGCAGGCGAGCAGCGGCGTGCTGGCAAACTTGGAATGGAGCGAGTACGGCAATTGGTTTAATTTGCTGGTCGGCTACGACGCCATCTTCATCGCCGTCGCCTATATGCTATTCGATTACGTTGTGGAAGAGTAAGCCGTTTCGCATCGAATTGCGCGAAACAAATTCGATGCAACATACTTGGAGTTTGAAATGACCAACTCGTACCGCTGGCTCAAGTGGCTCAACCTCGGCACGCTGATGTTGCTGCTCATCAACACCGCGCTGATTTTTCTGTACGCGCCCACCGAACGCACGATGGGCGAGGTACAGCGCATCTTTTATTTTCATTTCGGCGCGGCCTGGATGAGTATGCTGGCATTCTTCGTCACCTGCGTGACCGGCATTGTGTATCTGCGGACAGGCCAAAGCCGCTGGGATCGTCTCGGGGCGGTCTCGGTGGAGGTGGGCCTGGTCTTCACGATGATGACCATCGCCTCCGGCTCCATCTGGGCGCGGCCGGCCTGGAACACATGGTTGACTTGGGATCCGCGCCTGACGACGTATACCATTGTGGCGCTGCTCTATGTAGCCTACCTCATGCTGCGTCAGGGACTTGAAAACCCGGAACAGCGCGCGCGTTTTGCGTCCGTATATGGGATTGTCGGATTTGTCAGCGTGCCCATTACTTATCTTTCGATCTTCATCTGGCGCACCAACCATCCGGCGATCTTTGGCGCTACGGAAAGTAGCACTAAAATGGCGCTCTCCCCGGCGATGTATGTGGTCTGGGGGTTCGCCGTCGTCACGTTCCTGGCGCTGTATGTATGCTTGATGGCGAATCGACTGCGGCTGCAACAGTTGGCCGAACGCGTTGAGCAGCTCAAAGCGCGCACGCTATCCGCGTAAGGAGCCGGCTGTGGAAACGCCCGATACCTTCAACTATCTGCTGCTTGGTTATGGCGTGATGTTTGGCGTGCTGTTTTTCTACGCGCTCAGTTGGTGGGTGCGCAGCCGCAATCTGGAGAAGGATTTGGAAGTGCTGCGGTTGCTGGACGAAGAAGAGAAACAACAGTAGGCGCCTATCAACTTTCGATAGATTGATTTGTCGCCCTGAGTGCGAACGCGCGGCCAATGCTGTTCAAGAGCTTCTCGCGCGAAACGGTTCAGACAAAAAGAAGACTCTTCATTCGCGCTCAGGGTGACATGAACTACTTAAGGTGACTGTCACTGGCGTTATGAGTTATGGGATTTCGTAGACCCCACTCGCCAGTGACAGTCACCTGCAGCGATACGGTTACGGAACAGGTAACCCGCTGGCCGTATCGAACACCACCATCGGCTCGGCGGCGCGAGCGACGAAGAGCCGCGAGCCATCCCAATTCGCGCCTAACCCCGCAATCTCACCCTCCACCCGTATTGGATTGAGCACCGCGCCCGTCTTCGTGGAGTACGGCCACACCGTCTCGCCCGCGGCGAAGTACAACCGGCCATCCTTCGCCAACACAGCCCGCGCGGCGCGATCAGCCGTTGTCGCCTCCACCGGGAAGCGTGCCTCGCGCGTCACTGCCATCACTCCGTTGTCCGGATCGAGCGTAACCTCAGCCACTGTGCCCAGCGCCGTGTTCGCCGCATACAGCGTCTTGCCATCCGGCCCGAGCGTGAGCGAATACTGTTTGAGCTCGTCGAAATCGCCATCGCCCGAGGGCAGGGCGATGCACACCGCAAACGACTGGCGCAGATTGAGCGCGTGCACGAAGGCCACCTTCCGGTTAAGGCTGAGATAGAGTGTTAGCAACCACTCGCCGTCAGGCGTGCCCACGCCGCTCCACGCGTAACCGGCCATGATCTCGTCGGCCCCTTTCGAGCGGAGCGGATCGGCCAACAGCGTTTCGTGCGAGAGATCGTACAGGCGGATGACGTACTGATCCGACTGCTCGCCGCCGAGCCGCTCGATCAGAAACAACATCTTGCCATTTGCGGAGATGGCGTCAAACTCGAACTGACCGTCGAGGTGCAGTTCGTGCAGCGTTTCACCCAGCATGGTGTTTGCGATTTTGAAACTCGTTGTGGTCTGCGTTGCGCCGTCGGCATACGACGCCGTGCCCACTTGCGTGAAGACGGCGCTATCGCCGGTAGGTGACAGCCCGCTCAACGCCCAATCGTCCGCGGCAAACTCGTTGAGCATCCGACCCGTAATTGTGTCATGCACACTAGCGCGTCCGCTCTGCGCGGTCACAAAACGTTGACCATCCGCCGAGAGCAGACCAGCGGGCAGGCGGAACTGCTCATTGCCCACCGCGGTATCGTAGGCCACCAGCGGCCCGCGCTCGCCCTCGGGGCGCACGAAGAAAAAGTGCGTGGCCTCGGATTCAGGTGGACGGACTTCGACGACGAAGGTCAGCGCGCTTTCACCGGCGGTGGCCGTCACCTCCCAGCACCCCTCAGTCGGAAATGTAAGGCCGCCGACCTCGAAACCGGTGAAGTAACCGCCCGGCGAAAAGTATTCCAGCGGCGGCGCTTCGCCATCCAGCCGGCGTCCGATGATGGCGCTGCTTGCGCCCGCCGGGCGAATCCACACCAACTTGTTGCCACCCACGCTCATCGAGTGCAGCGGCATCCAGATTGAGCGGTCGGCGTTGATGAACCATGGCCCGTTGCCGAACGGGTCGGCGTTAGGATCATCGGGCGCGGGCGTAGCAACGGACTCACTCACCGGGCATTCGAAGGCCACCGGCTCCACGCGGGAGGCGGCATCCGCCAGTGGCGTTTCCTTCACGACGACCGGCCCGGCTGCGGGCGACGCACACGCGGCCAGCACGGTCAGCAACAGCCCAAGCATCAGTTGTTTCATCACACACCTCCTGATTCATTGATCGGCGTTGATAAATGCCGCCAGCGCGTCAATCTCTGCCGCAGTCAAATCCAGATTGGGCATCATGGTATCCGGTTTAATCAGTTTTGGATTTTGTAGCCACGCGCGCAGATACTCCGGTGTGGCAGTAAAGTCAGAGAGATCGCGGCTGGTGCTAAAGCTGTTGAAGTCGCCCAGTGCTTTGGCGCGCGCCTCGGCAACAGCGGTGTGTGCGTGGCACATGACGCAGCCTTTGGCGAGGAACAAAGCTTCGCCACGTTCGGCGGGAGTAGCGGCGGCGATAGCCGAGGGCGCAGACGGGCGCGAACTGACGGGCAGCGCGAACCCAACCACGGTGAGCATCACCGCGCCGAGCAATAGTGCGCCGGCCCAGACGCGTCGCGTGCGGATGAGGGCCACCAATCCGATGGCGGCCGCCCCGAGACCGAGGGCGCTCGCAATGGGAAATGCGTCCAGCGCAGAATCGCTCACAGCCGGCGCAACGGACTCACTCACAGTCAGAGTCGGCATCGGTTGCGGCAAGCCATCCCCTATGATCCATTCCCACTCGCCGGGGGCCGGCAGGGTCACCTCCGTCGTGTAACGACCGCCCTGGCCTGTGGCGAACACGGTCACGACGCGCTTACTCGCCCGATGCGTGAACGTGAGTGGAATCTCACCCCAGTCTGTGACGTGAATGCCGTGCTGGCGCATGGTGAACGTCACCGTGAACGGTTCGCCGGCGATGACGCGTTCGGGCAATTTGTCGAGCGTGGCCACTGCCCAGCCTCCGGCGAAGACGGGCGCGGCGAAGAGAAGCGTGCAGAGAACGATGAGGCTGAGACGGGTTTTCATGAAGTCTCCTACGAACATGCGTGACAAACTGCAACCGATATTCGCTGGCGATGGATGTCACTTCCCAATACACCACTGGTGTTGCGGCGCGGCCAACTCATCGGCGCACGAACTGGGTTGTCGCAAACTGTTAGTCAGTTGCGGCGGTGGCCGGGCGCGTAGGCGCAAGCTTGCGCGAAAACCGCCATCCGTAGAGCACCATCACGCCGAAGGCTGCAACCACGATGACAATCTGCGGCCAGACGGGCGCGGCGGGCTGCGTGTGTGCGGCTGCGCTCAGGCTTTGCAAAATGCGCTGCATCGCGGCCTCGCCCTCTGGCGTAGTGCGGAACCAGTAGCCCACGTTATGGCCCGGCCAATAGCCGATGGCCTCGGCGTAATACACGAAGCCGGGCCGCCTTGTGGGTCCGGGAAATACACCACATGATCAAAGTCCAAATACGAACCGTCCTGGTTCTGAAAGAAACGGTGGAGGTTGTAGCCTTCACCGATCCCTTCGGGCACAGGGATGAAGGCGGTAAAGTCCATAAAGCCGTCAATGGTCATAGACTTCAGGAGCTCCGCGTCTGTGATGGAGGTCGTACCGTTGATGCCCGGGCCGGTGATTTCGAGTTTGGCAAAAGGCTCCTCGGGCCAGGCATAGGCGATGCGGGCGATGAGGGCGAAAAGCGCGAGCACAACGATGAGCGTCAGCGAGTATTTCTTCATAGCGCTGTCCTTTCGACGACAATTACAAGCATCAGTTGTTTCATCACACCTCCGTAAAGTGTGTCTCTACCGAAAAACCCACGTCTGCGCGGTGGCGATGATATCCTGGTCATAGCCACCGGCGATGAGCACCCGCCCATCGGCGAGCAAGGTGGCGGTGGAAAAGTAGTAGGCCGCGTCGAGCGAGTCACCCACACTAAACCGGCCGGCGTTGAACAGTTCCAGCCAGGGGCTGCCGCCGCTCACCAGCACCCGGCCATCCGGCAGTAGCACCGTCGCGTCGGCGAGCTTGAAGCGCTCATTGCTGAGGTCCGGCCCAGGCGCAAACGTCTGCGTTGCCGGATCGAACAACTCGGTGCTGATGTACTTGCCTCGCCAATCCCGATCATCCGAACCGCCGATGATCAGCACACGCCCATCCGGCAACAAGATGGCGGCGTGTTTGCGGCGCGCAGTGGTTAAGTCGCCCACACGTGTGAACGTGTTCGTTGCCGGTTCGAATATCTCCGCACTAGCAAGCACACGATCATTCTCCGCCGTGCCGCCGGCGAGCAACACGCGCCCATCGCTCAACTGTGTGGCGGTGTTCCCTTCGCGCGGCTCGCCGAGTGCGGCGATGGCCGTGAACACGCCGCTGGTCGGCTCATACACTTCCGCATTGGGTACCAACACGTTGCGCGTCTGCGATCCGCCGGCGAGCAACACACGCCCATCATTCAACAACGTGGCGGTGTGATTGGCGCGGCGCGTGACGAGTGCGCCAGCGGCTGTGAATGTGCCGCTGGTCGGATCGTAAAGTTCGGTGGTACTCAAACGTACATCATCGCCCCAGCCACCCACGAGCAACACGCTTCCGTCCGGCAGCCGCGTGGCGGTGTGGCCGTTGCGTGGCTCGGCCATCGCGCCCGCGAGCATGAAGGTGTCGGTCTGGGGATCGTAGAGTTCGGCGCTGGCAAGGGCAAGTTCATCGCCGTGTCCATCGTCTTTGAAGCCGCCGGCTAGCAGCACGCGGCCATCAGCGAGTAGCGTGGCGGTGTGCGCGGCGCGCGGTTCGCGCATCGCCAGCCCGGGTACGAGTTCATCGTGATATGTGACGACCGGTGTCGCTTGTGCACAGGCGGATAGTGCGAGCACACTCGCGATGAAGGACAGATGGTGGGAATGTGACACGGTGTCCGCTACTCCTGCGCGGTGAACGTCACTTTGAGAAGAACGTCATCTTCCACTTTGACGAAGCCCAACAAATTGGGCGGCTCAATGCCGAAATCCGTCATGCGGATCGTGCCCTCGGCGCTACCCGTCAGCGTGTCGCCCAGCAGCCGGGCGCGGACGTCGAACGTCGTGGAGCGCGTCACGTCGCGAATGGTCATGTCGCCGATGAGTCGAAACACAGCCTCTGCCCCTTCGGTGTATTGCGCCGGCGCGTTCGCAATCGCGGTGGAGGTGAAATACGCGAACGGGTAGTCGTTGGTCACCAGCCAGTCGTCGGCCAGCTTTTCATCCCGCTGCGGGTCGTCGGTTTTCAGGCCGCGCAAGTCCACCGTCATCGTCAGCACCTGCGCCGATACGTTGTCCATGTCTACCTGCAACTCCCCCTCGATCAGAGATGTCACGCCCACGGCGGTAACCATCGAGGCGAAATCGGCAAACTTTTCGCTGATCTGGTAGCTGGCTTCGCTTTGTTCGGGCACGATTTGGAAATGACGCGGGCCGTCCGCTTGTGGAAGGAGCGAAGCCGCGGGGGCGATGTCGGTGAGCACGATATCGCCAATCGCCGCACCCTCTACCGGCGTGAGGGCGACCAGTCCTGAATTCACCAGGTCGCCAAAGAGATAGGGGTCATCTCGGAATACAAACTCGGTCATTCGCCCGCCTGTCGCATGCAGGATGTTGATATGGATGTGGGCGGGTGGCGGATCGGCCTCGCCCGCATAGTGGCCGGGCCGCACGGTGATGATTTGAAATTGCCCGGCGGCATCCGTCGTGACATCGCCCTGAAAGTAGCAGCACTGCATCTGATCGGAGCCGTGGCCGGGGCCATACACGCCATCGGCATCGGTCTGCCACAGCTCCAACGTCACACCTGGCAGCGGCGTGCAATCCTTGGCATATACCGTCCCGATGATGACTAACGGCTCGCCCTGCGCCGGGCTGGCCGGTAGGCCCGGTGACGGGCCGAGCGTGACCGTGGCCTTGGCTGTTCGCGCCGTCGTCAGCGGACAGCCGTAATCGCCTAGGACAGCGTTGGCCGGAGTGGCTGCGGGCGCGGCGGTGGCGGGTGTATTTGTCGGCGTGCTTGTCGGCAAGGAACTGCACGCGCTGAATAACAACGCGAACGCGCAGGTTGGCGCAATTAGAGTTTTCATTTCAATGACTCCGCAATTGTGACCATCTCCTCCAGCGTGAAATCACCTTCGAGCCGATACGTCATCCCGAACAACTCCCAGATCAACGCCGGGCTATCCACCAGCCGCACGGATTTCACCTCGCCGTCGCGCGCAATCAACTGGCGTTCGCCCTGCACCCACAGCCCGTAAGTGTTGCCGACGTCCGTGATGTTAATCAATTCATAGCCGTACTTTGTCAGCATTTGCTTTTCAAAGTTCTTGCCCAGCGGCGGAACCGCCCACGAGCCTGGCCCAATCTCGTGCAGACTCAATCGCACACTGCCGTCCTCATTCATCCACACCAGCACCACCACCGGCGCGCCCAAATCTTGATAGAAGACGTGCTGCGGCTGGCCGAAGCCATCGGGCAATAGCAGCGTGAAACCGGCTTTGGACTGTGCCGCCTCGAACGTGGTCTCGCCCGCGAGATCAAGGATGGAGGCGAGCGGCGTCGGCGTGGGCGGCGTAGTGCCGGTGGGCGTTGTCATCGCTGTCGGCTGAATCAAGTTGATGCGGATCGCCCCGATCTGAATGAACTCAAGCAGGCTCGCCCGCACCTGCGGTACGGCCAGCAGCGCAATGGTTAATAACGCTACCGCGCCGGCGATCTGCCAGCGGCGTACCGTTGTGGCGACCGTTGGGGCGACCCTTGTGGTCGCCCTCCGCGTCGTAATGCGCGGCGCGGGTGGATATGGAAACTCGTGTGCGATTTCACTCAGCCGGGTCTCGAAATTCTCTGCGCTCATTCTTCCAAACTCTCCCGCAACGAAGGGTACTCGTGCGCCACGATCTCGCGCAGCCGGGCCAGCGCACGGTGGGTACGTGACTTCACCGTGCCGGTTGGAATCTCCAACGTACTCGCGGCTTCGGCCTCCGATAATTCCAAGAAGTAGCGCAAGTAGATGATTTCCTGCTCAGTGGCGTTCAAGCGCCGCACGGCCTGCCACAACGTGTGCGCGGTTGCCTGCGCTTCGGTGCGGGCGCGTAACGCAGCATTGAGGTCTTCACCACGCGACTTTTCGATAAGATCGGGATCGGACGTGATGAGCCGCCGCAGCGCGTTGAGGTAACGGCCCAGTGAGCGGCGGCGATTGCGGGCCAGGTTGGCCGTGATGCGCAACAGCCACGGGCGCAACGGGCGCGAAACGTCGAAACGCTCAAGCGCACGGTACGCGCGGATGAAGGCTTCCTGAGCTACGTCCGCTGCATCGTCCGCATCGCCCAGAAACAAATAGGCCAACCGGAAGGCGGCGGCTTCATGCGTCCTCATCAAAGCCTCCCAAGCCGAGTCGTCGCCCGCGCGGGCCGCGTTCACCAGCTCTGCATCCGTCATTCAATCCACTATACACCGCCCGAAACACCGAAGTTCCAGCTCGGTGGCTTTGCGTCTTCGCGCGAGAGTCAATTAGAATGACAGCCTACCTCTCAAGGAGATTCTATGCGCGTGCTATTGATGGGCGTTGGGGCAGTCGGGGAAGCGATTGCGCTGGCGGCGAAAGACAAGCCCTGGCTCGAGCGGATGGTGCTGGCGGATTTCAGCGAGAAGCGCTCCAAATATATTCAGAAGAAACTCGGCGGCAAGCGCAAGAAGCGTTTCCCGACCGAAAAGGTGGACGCTTCCAACAAAAAGCAGATCGTGGCGCTGGCGAAGAAGCACAACGTGGATTTGATCATGAATGCCGTCGCGCCGAACTTCAACGAAGTGATCTTCAATGCGGCCTTTGCCGCGCGTTGCGATTACATGGATATGGCCACAACGCTCAGCGAGCCGCATCCAACCGATCCGTTCACCAAGCCCGGAGCACTGCTGGGCGATTATCAATTCTCGCAGAGTGAGCGCTGGGGCGAGCGCGGGCAACTGGCCCTCATCGGCATGGGCGTAGACCCCGGAGTGTCGGATATCTTCGCCCGATACGCGGCCAAGCACCTGTTTGACGAGATTGATGAAATTGGTGTGCGCGATGGCGGCAACCTCACCATTCAGGGCTACGCCTTCGCGCCGGGCTTCAGCATTTGGACGACGATTGAGGAATGTCTCAATCCGCCGCTGATCTACGATCGCAAGCAGGGCGGCTGGCACACCACCGAGCCATTCTCCGAGCCGGAGGTCTTCGACTTCCCCGAAGGCATCGGCCCGGTGGAGGTCGTCAACGTCGAGCACGAGGAAGTCGTCCTCATCCCCCGCTACGTGGATTGCAAACGCGTGACGTTCAAGTATGGGCTGGGCGCGCAGTTCATCGAAATTTTGAAGACCCTGCATGTGCTGGGATTGGACAGCAAAGAGAAACGCGCGGTGGGCGATCAATTTGTATCCCCGCGCGATGTGGTCGTGGCCTGTCTGCCCAACCCGGCCACGCTTGGTGACAAGATGGTCGGCAAGACGTGCGTGGGTACCTGGGTGAAGGGCAAGCACAAGGGAAAAGCGCGACAGGTGTACATCTATCAAGTCACCGACAATCAAGAGAGCTGGCGCAAGTATGGCGTACAGGCCATCGCCTGGCAGACGGGCGTGGCGCCGGTGATCGCGATGGAATTGCTGGCGAAAGGCGAGTGGAGCGGCAGCGGCGTGCACCCGCCCGAGCACTTCGACCCCGACCCGTTCATGTCCAAGATGGCTGAATATGATTATGCGTACGGCATGGTGGAGATGAAGTAAGGAAAAGGGCTTAACGCAAAGACGCCGGGAGGCAAGGGCACAAAGTAAAAACACAACCCTTTGCGACCTTGCGTTAAGAACATCCGTGGCGACACAAACCCCAACTCGAACACAGCCTACTACCTATCTCCTCGGCTACTACGCCGCGCTGGTCAGCATCGGCTTGCTCGTCGCTTCGCTCGGCCCGACGTTGCAAGGACTGGCCGCGCAGACCGGCAGCACCCTCGCGGGGATCAGCGTGCTCTTCGTCGCACGCTCACTCGGCTACATTGCCAGCACCTCGGTGATTGGGCGCGTGTACGACCGCGTGCCCGGCCATCCACTCATAGCCGGCGCAGTGTTCGGCATCGCCATTTGCTTGGCCCTCACGCCTCTAACGCCGTGGCTGGCGTTGCTCGTGGTGATCATGGCCGCTCTCGGCGCGATGGAGGCGATGGTGGACGTGGGCGGCAACACCCTGCTCGTGTGGACGATTCGTGAGGGCGTCGGGCCGTACATGAACGGCCTGCACTTCGCTTTCGGGGTGGGCGCATTCCTCTCGCCACTCGTCGTCGCGCAGGCGCTCTTGCTCGATGGTGGGATTACGTGGGGTTATTGGATTCTGGCCGCATTGGTGCTGCCCGCCGCGTTGTTGATTTTGCGCGTCCCCAGCCCAACCGCGCCGGTGAAATCGGCGCAGGCGGCGAGCAGCGGTCAATCGAATCTCACGCTCGTGCTGCTCATCGCCGCGTTCTTCTTTCTCTACGTCGGCGCAGAGGTGGGCTTTGGCGGATGGGCGGCGACGTACGCCACCCGCACCGGTTTGGCGGATGCGGCCAGCGCCGCTTATCTCACCTCGGCGTTTTGGGGCGCGCTGACAGCGGGCCGTTTGCTAGCAATCCCGCTGGCCGCGCGCTTCCGCCCGCGCACCCTGATTGCGGCCAACGTCATCGGCTGTTTGCTGAGCGTGGGGCTGGCGTTGCTGTGGCAAGGCTCGGCCATGGCGCTGTGGATCGCCGCTCTCGGCCTGGGGCTTTCGATGGCCTCGACTTTTCCGACGATGCTCACATTGGCCGAGCGCCGCCTACACCTTACCGGCGCGCTGACGAGCACATTCTTTTTTGGTGCCGGGCTGGGCGGGATGTTTGTGCCGTGGCTTATCGGCCAGTTCTTCGAGCGCCTCGGCCCGCTGATTGTGCTGGTGTTGGTCTTCACCGCGCTGGTAGGGCTGGCGGCCGTGTTCGCGGTGATCGTGCTACTCGCGCCGGGGCCGAGGGTACAAACGACTGCTAGTGCTGAATGAGCGTGCGCGCCCACTCGGCGTCTGCCTCGCTAAGAGGCGGCGTGGCCGGCTGGGCGTAATCCAGCGTGAGATCGAAACGGACGCGTTCGTAGAGTTCATGCAGAATGGTATTGAGTTCCACGTTCGGCTCAACATCATCAGCGAGCAACGGCAAGGGGAAGTCAGGGATGGGCTGGCGCACGCTGAACGTATACAGTTGCGCGCGCGGGCGCTGCGCACTGCGGCTGATGAGAATGCGATAGTCGCTCGGCGCCGCAGGGGGGATGACGGGCATGGGCTGGCCGGCCCGCAATAGATCAATCTCCACCAGGTGCGTGCGCGTTTTGAAAATGTGATCGCGCTTGTGCAAGTATTCCTGCCGGCCTGCGCCGAGCTTGTTGATTGGCGAAAGCAATTCCAACACGGTAACAACTTCGCCCTGCGCCGCCGTGCGCACTTCCAAGAAGCTCTCTTCAACTTCATCCGTCATGGGGACGGTCACTTCGATAACGCCGGGCGACTCGTACGGCGGGGCAGCTTCGCGCAGCGTGCGTTCTGATAGTACGGAGGCGTCCGGGCGTCCGACGAAGATCAGATCATCCGGCGCGAGCCGATACACCCGCCGCTCCAGCCCGATGTAGTAGCGGGGCGCAAGCTTGGGGGCCAGCGTCTCGCGCACGGCGGCGATCAGGCTATTATGCACGTCCGGCCACAGCGCGGGGTTTTCGAGATACGGGTCCATGCCCGGGAAGGGTGAGCGCATACCGGGATTGTAAGCGTGGGGGTGGCGCGAGTCAAAGAATCTCAGGTGCCCGCATGTGAAACTTTGTCGCTGTAGCAGCCTTAGCATCCGCTAAGAATCAGGCGTCTACCATGCGAAGCTTGTACAAATCGGTTCCGTCCCGCGTACGAAGACGCTACAATGCCTTCATCCTAAACAGTTGTTCATTGGAGTGCATGTGAAGCGTAAGAAAGTGATCGTCATCGGGAGCGGCTTTGGCGGGCTGGGCGCAGCGGCGCGGCTGCTGGCGCGCGGCCACGAGGTCGAAATCTTCGAGCGGCGCGACAAGCTCGGCGGGCGCGCGTACGTGTACGAACAAAACGGCTTCAAGTTCGATGGCGGCCCGACCGTCATCACCGCGCCGTTCATGTTCGACGACATTTTTACCTTGGCCGGCAAGCGGCGCGAAGATTACTTCACGTTCGCCCCTCTCACGCCGTACTATCGCATCTTCAATCACGAGAAGCGCGTCTTCGATTACAACGGTGATGAATCGTTCACCCGTGCGCAAATTCAAAAGTGGAATCCGGCGGACGCCGAAGGCTACAGCCGTTTCATCCAAACCACCAAGGCCATTTTCAACAAAGGCTTTACCGAGCTGGCCGACAAACCCTTTCTGCACGTGACCGATATGCTCAAGGTCGCGCCCGACCTCATCCGGCTGCAATCGTACAAGACCGTCTACGACTATGTCTCCGGCTTCGTGCAGGATGAATTTCTGCGCCGCTGCTTTTCTTTCCACCCGTTGCTCATCGGCGGCAACCCCTTCGATGCTTCCTCCATCTACGCCATGATCCATTACCTCGAGCGCGAGTGGGGTGTGCATTACGCGATGGGCGGCACCGGCGCAATCGTCGAGGGGCTGGGGCGGTTGATCGGCGAACTGGGCGGGCGCATCCACCTCAACGCGGATGTGAAGGAGATCACGGTGGCTGGCGATGGGCGGCGCGTCACCGGCATCCGTTTGGCGGATGGCAGCGTGCATCGCGCCGATGACGTCGTCTCCAATGCCGACGTGGCCTTCACGTACAAGAGCCTCATCCCACCAGCGCACCGCAAAGGCTGGATCAACTTCCGTGTGGAGACGATGCGCTACAGCATGTCGCTGTTCGTCATTTACTTCGGCACGAAGCGGCTGTACCGCGAGCAGGGACTGGCGCATCACAACATTATCCTCGGTGAACGGTATCGCGCGCTGCTCGACGACATCTTTGGCAAGAAGGTGCTGGCCGATGACTTCTCGCTCTACCTGCACATGCCGTCACTCACCGACCCCGGCATCGCGCCGGAGGGCTGCGAGAACTTCTACGTGCTCGCGCCGGTGCCGCATCTCGGCGCGGATGTTGACTGGACGAAGATGGCGGAGCCGTATAAAAACCGCATCCTGCAATTCCTCGAAGAGCACTATCTGCCAGACTTGCGCGCGAACATCATTGCCGAGCATCATATTGATCCGTTGCACTTCCGCGACGTGCTCAACAGCCACCTCGGCTCGGCGTTTTCGGTAGAGCCGATCCTCACACAGAGCGCGTGGTTCCGCCCGCACAATCGCAGTGAGAATTTCGAGAATCTGTACTTCGTCGGCGCGGGCACACACCCCGGGGCGGGTCTGCCGGGCGTGCTCGCCTCGGCCAAGATCGCCGACGACCTCATCAGTGGCGGACAGGCCGTGGCTGCGCACATTGCTACTCGAGGGGAGACGCCTCATGCCGTTCCCGCCTGACGAGGGGCTGAATTTGGACGCAGCCTTCGCCGAGAGCGAACGCCTCACGCGCCGGAATTCCAAGACGTTTTTCACCGCCACCGGCCTGCTGCCCGAAGCGGCTCGTCGCGCCATCCGCGCGTTGTACGGCTTCTGTCGCAGCACCGATGATTTGGTGGATCACGACGGCGCGACGTTGGCGGATGTGGAAGCCTGGCGCGCGCGCGTCGCGTTACCCGCGACCGTGCAGCCGGACGCCGCTCTGCGTGCGTGGGCGTTCATCCGTGAGCAGTATGGCGTGAACGCGCGCTACGAAGCGGAACTCATTAGTGGTGTCGCACTCGACATTGCCAAACACCGTTACGCAAATTGGCCCGAACTCGAACGCTATTGTTATCTCGTCGCCTCGACGGTCGGCCTCATGTCCCTACCCATCATTGGCCTGGCCGAGGGCGTCACGTTTGAAGACGCCGCACCCTACGCCATCAAGCTTGGCGTCGCGCTGCAACTCACCAACATCCTGCGCGATGTGGGCGAGGACGCCGCACGCGGGCGCGTGTATCTACCGACTACCGACCTCGCGCGTTTCCATCTCATCGCCGAGGACCTCCTCAACGGCGTGCACGATCAGCGGTTCGTTGAGTTAATTAAGTTCGAAATCCGACGTGCGCGCGATTTGTACTGCCGCGCTCTGCCGGGCATCGCTCTGCTCTCACCGGCGGCGCGGCCCGCGGTGGCGGCGGCGGCGCTGCTGTATCGTGCCATCCTCGATGAGATCGACGCCATTGACTATCGGGTGTACACGCAACGCGCGCACACCAGCGGCCTGCAAAAGCTGCTCAGGCTCCCCGGCATCGCGTGGACGGTGTGGACGCTGCAACCGCCACAAGTGACGACTGACGGGTGGCGGGTGAGTGAAACGTGATGCGTTTTGAGTCCGTTCTTTCCCTGTGTTTCCCTCTTTTCCCGTGACTTATCTTTCCTTCCTTTTCTATTTCGTCCTCACCCCCGCCGTTCTCTTCACATTGCTTGTGCGTCCGTCGCGGCGTGAATGGGCCACGTTAGGTGCATTGGTCGTCATCACTTGCTTGTGGACGACGCCGTGGGACAACTACCTCGTCGGCAGTGGCGTGTGGTATTACGACCCGCAACTTGTCAGTGGTCTCCTCTTCGGCTGGGTGCCACTGGAGGAGTATCTGTTCTTCGGCCTGCAATGTTGGATGACAAGCCTGTGGACATTGGGTCTCATGCGGGCGTTTTCGCGCAAAGACGCAAAGGCGCCAAGGATAGTGGGGTTGGCATTGGCTTTTGCATTGCCTTTGGCGTTTGGATTTTCCCCCTTGCTCACCCGCTCCCCGGCTCCCCTGCCTGCATTGAGCACCCGTTCCACCGACCTGCCCCCGTTGCCCTTCGGCCAGTGGAACTATCTCGTGCTTATCCTGGCGTGGGCGTTGCCTGTCATCGCGGGTCAGGCGTTTCTCGGATACGGCGCTTTCCGCGCGCACTGGCCGGCGTTCGTGTTGGGCTTTCTCGTCCCGGCGGTCTACCTCACGGCGCTTGATTCGCTCGCCATCGGCGCTGGCACGTGGACGATTGCGCCCTCACAATCCGCCAACGTCTTCCTGCCCGGCGGCGTGCCCATCGAGGAGGGCGTGTTCTTTCTCGTGACCAATATCATGGTCGCGCAAGGTTGGTTGTTGTTCACCAGCCCTATCGCTCACGCCCGTATCTTGGCGCTGTTGGGTCGAAAGACCAAGGACAAAGGACGAACGCCGGTCTCGGCATGAACGCCTTTCGTCTCTCGTCCATCGTCGTTCGTCCAGCGCCGTGGTTTGCGCCTCTCACTGCATGGCTCACTTTCATGGTGGCCTTTCCAATTGTGGATTTCGTCACGCGCGGGCAACTATATCCGTGGCTGGCCACGGTGAATGTATTGTTGCAGGGTGGGGCGGTGATGGCGGCCTTGTGGAATATGTGGCCGCGCGCTCGCGTGTTGCGCCTCGCTGCGATTGTGCTGCCGCTGACGTGGCTGGCGGAGTTCATCGGCCACACCACCGGCTTGCCGTTTGGCGAGTACGATTACGCGCCGCTGCTGCAACCACAGTTATTCGGCGTGCCGGTGCTCATCCCTATCGCGTGGGTGATGATGCTGCCACCGGCGTGGGCCGTCGCCTCCGCATTAATTTCGCCGCAGCACCGCTTTGCCTTTGCTATCGTCGCGGCTTTTGCCTTCACCGCGTGGGATTTGTTCCTCGACCCGCAGATGGTGGCGCGTGGGCTGTGGAGCTGGCAGCAACCGGGCGAATACTTCGGCATCCCGTTCGTCAACTTCGGCGGCTGGCTGCTGACCTCCGGCCTCATCACCTTCCTCGTCCATCCGCACGAGATACAAGCCGCCGCCAAACCGTTGGCCCTCATCTACACTCTCACATGGATTTTGCAAACCATCGGTCTCGGCCTCTTCTGGGGGCAATCCGGCCCAGCGCTGTTCGGTTTCCTCGGTATGGGTATGTTCGTGGTCATGTTCTGGCAACGCGAACGGTTGAAAATTGCAAGTTGAGCGTTCAACTTTCAACATGCCAACGCTGATTTGGACCCTCATCGGTTTTGTGAGTGGCAGTGTGCCGTACTCGCCGTTGCTCGGCAGACTGTTTCTGCGCCGCGATATTCGGCAGTTCGGCGACGGCAACCCCGGCTCGACGAATGTCTTTCGCGCGGGCGGTAAATGGGTGGGCGTGGTGGCCGTACTGCTCGATGGCTTCAAAGGTGCGATCCCGGTTGGAGTAGTGTATTGGTTATTGGAGTTTAGAGGTTGGAGACTCATTCCTCTTGCGCTCGCGCCGGTGCTCGGGCATGCGTGGTCGCCGTTTCTGCGCGGGCGCGGCGGCAAAGCGGTAGCGACGACAGCGGGAATATGGACTGGCGTCACCGGGCCGGAAGCGCCCATCGTGCTCGGTGTGCTGCTGGGAGTGTGGTTCTTCGCGCTCAACCTTTCCGGTTGGGCGATGATCGCCACGTGGCTATGCTTTGGCCTGCACCTCCTCAACTATCGCCCCGACCCGGTCCTTCACACGCTATGGCTCATCAATCTCATCATCCTATTGTGGAAGTACCGCGATGATCTACGCCAGCGTCCCGCGTTGAGAATTGACCTCATCTCAAAATGTTTGCGGCCTTTCTTCTCTCCCAGCGGGGAGAGGGAGTCGCTTCGCTAATAGGGTGGGGGAGAGAATGATGCTCCTCCTCACTCTCTTCATCACCACCACCCTCCTCACCCTCAGCCTCATTGCCCTCCTCAACGCCTTCACTTTCCCACGTCTCCATCTCTCCGCCCTCCTCGCTCCACCCTCCACCCTCTCCGTCCTCATCCCCGCCCGGGACGAAGCCGCCGTCATCGGCCAGACCGTGCGCGCGCTGTTGGCGCAACCCGAAGTGACCGAGCTGCTTATCCTTGACGACCAATCCACCGACGGCACCGCCGAGGTCGCGCGCGCCGCCGCCAACGGCGACCCGCGGCTGCGTATCATCACCGGTCAACCATTGCCGTCCGGCTGGCTCGGAAAAAACTGGGCCTGCCATCAACTTAGTCTCGCCGCCACTGGCGACCATTTGCTCTTCACCGACGCCGATGTGCAATGGCGACCCTCCTCTCTCCTCTCACTTCTTTCCTCATTCCATCAAACTCGCGCTGACACGCTCACCGTGTGGCCGACGCAGATCACCGAGACGTGGGGTGAGCGTCTGGTCGTGCCGCTCGTAGCGCTTGCGGTTCAAGCCTATCTGCCAGTACTCGCCACGCACCATTTGCCCTCGCCGGCGTTCGCGGCGGCGATGGGGCAGTGTTTGCTCTTTCGACGCAGCGCCTACGAGCGCATCGGTGGGCACGCGGCGGTCAAAGATAATATCGTGGAAGACGTGGCGCTGGCGCGCGCCGTGAAAGCCGCCGGTCTGTGCCTGCGCGTGGCCGATGGCAACAGCCTGATCGCTTGCCGTATGTATCGCAACTGGCCCGACGTGCGCGACGGCTTCGCCAAAAACATCCTCGCCGGCCACGGCAATTCTCTAGTTTTTCTTTTGCTCTCCACACTCTTTCATTGGCTCGTTTTCGTCGGACCGTGGTTGATGATGATTGGAGACTGGGGAATCGGGCTGCCCTTGGTGGCGTTGAGCGTCACCGTTCGAGCGATCACGGCGGTCATCACCCGCCAACGCGTTCTCGACTCGCTCTTCATGCCTGTGTCGGTCGCTCTGATGACGCTCATCGCCGCGCAGTCACTGCTCTGGCGCGCTCGCGGCGGCCCGCAGTGGAAAGGGAGAAGCGTAGTGCGTATCTCGTAGTCCGTTGCCCGGATACGGAACACGCATTACCCACTACGAGATGTTTGACACTCTCATCATCGGCGCCGGTGTCGGCGGGTTGAGCGCCGCCATTCGCCTCGCGGTGGCTGGCCAGCGCGTGCGCGTGCTCGAACAAAACGCGCAGGTTGGTGGCAAGATGGGCGAAGTGGTCGAAGGCGGTTTTCGGTGGGATACCGGCCCGTCCGTGATCACCATGCACCCGGTCTTCGAAGACCTCTTCCGCGCGGCGGGTCGCAAACTCGAAGACTATCTCGACCTCGTCTCGGTCGAGCCGCTCACACGCTACTTCTTCGTTGACGGCACCGTGCTCGACGCCACCTCCGACTTGAGTCGCATGGCGGCGCAGATCGCGCAGATAGAGCCGCGCGATGTCGAGGGCTACCTCGCTTATCTCGCCTACGCCGCACGTCTGCATCGCCTCACCAGCCCAGCCTTCATCTACGGCGACCCGGTTTCGCCGCGCACCTTTCGGCAAGTGCCGGTGCGCGAGTGGCCGCGCATTGATGGCTGGCGCACGATGCACACTGCCATTCGTAGTTTCGTACGCTCGCCCCACCTGCGGCAATTGCTCGGGCGCTTCGCTACCTACGTCGGCGCGAGTCCGTATCTCGCGCCGGCCACCCTCAACGTCATCGCGCACGTCGAACTGACCGACGGCGTGTGGTATCCGCGCGGCGGCATCTACACCATCGCCCTTGGCCTGCAACGCCTCGCGTGCGAGTTGGGCGTGGAGATTCAAACGAACACACGCGTAGAGCAAATCGCGGTGCGGGAAAAACGCGCGGTCGGCGTCATCGTGAACGGAAGCGTCATCCCCGCGCGCTACGTCATCTCCAACGTGGATGCCGTCATCACCTACGAGAAACTGCTGCCTGCGGGAATCGTGTCGGCGCGCAAACTGCGCGCATTGACCAATGCCAAGCCGTCCGTGTCGGCTTCATCCTGCTGCTCGGCGTGCGCGGCGAGCACCCACACCTCGCGCACCACAACATCTTCTTCTGCGCCGACTACGCGCGCGAGTTCGACGACATTTTCAAGCGTAGCCTCCCGCCCACGCGCCGCCCGGTTGTGAGAACTGGTTCGTCCTCGTCAACTCGCCTCCGCTCGGCGTGCGCGGCAAGCGCCCGCAGTACGATTGGACACAGCGCGCCGCCGAGTATCGTGATCACGTGCTTGCCACTCTCGCGCGGCATGGCGTGGATATCCGCGACAAAATCCTGGTCGAGAAAATCCTGACGCCGCTTGACATCGAAAGGATGACGGCTGCGCGGCGCGGCGCGCTGTACGGCGCGTCGAGCAACAGCCTGTTCGCCGCGTTCCGTCGCCCGCCCAACGAGTCGCCCGATGTGCGAGGCCTCTACCTCGCCAGCGGCACCGCCCACCCCGGCGGCGGCGTGCCGATGGTGATGTTGAGTGGGGCGGCGGCGGCCCGGCGTATACTTGCCGACCAAGGACGATAGACGAACGACGAAAGTTACGGCCTCTGCTTTCGTCCTTCGTCTATCGTCAACCGTCTCATGCTCACACCGCGCCTCGAATGGCTCCCCACACTCTCGGCGCATAATGATGCGCGCTGGCTCGCGCAGTGGCGCGCTGCCCGGCCCACCTATCAGCGCGGCGACGAGTTGGACGGTCTGCGCTGGAAGGATGACCGTCACACCCGCAGCCTCAATCCCGCCGCGCCGCGCGCACTGTTCGACCGCGCCGCCGAGCGATTGCTCCGCTACGACTTCTATCCACCCACTATGCTGACGCATACCAGTGAGTTCGTTCGGCAGAACCGTCGTCTGCGTTTGGGCGAATTGATCGTGCAGCGCATCCACGCGGTGCCCGGCCTGCTCGATGTCGTCACCGCCACTCGCGTAAGTGAAGTGATTGACGAGCCGCGCCGGCAGGGCTTTGCCTACGTCGCTACGCAGGCGCATTTTGAAATCGGCGAATGGTGGTGCTGGCTGGCCTGGCAACCGGAGGGCGAGCTGACTGTGCACATCCGCTCCATCTCACGCGCCGGCCCGCGCTTGCCCCGCTGGCAGCGAGGCTATGCCCGACGGTTGCAACTCCGCGCGCACGCCGCCGGGCTGGCCCGGTTTGCGGCGCTGGTCGCTGCGTCGTAGATCAGTTCTTGAATTGATGTGGGAAGCAGGTCAACGGATGAAACGGATTGAGCGGATTTTTCTTGTGTCCAATCCGCTGCATCCGTTCAATCCGTTGACGAACGCAGCTGTATCCCCAACCAATTCCAACCCGTTCATCCTGTCCATCGTCTCGGCTCGCGCTACACTCACACTATCACTCGGAGACCCCATGCTCAACTATCCCCTCAACCTCTCATTCAAAATCGTCGCCATCGCCCCGCAGGTCCGCATCACCGATGCGGGCGGCAATTTGCTGATGTACGTGCGGCAGAAGGTGCTGGCGCTCAAAGAGGACGTCAAAGTTTTCGCCGATGAGCAGCAAACGCAGCAACTCTTTCAAATCAAGGCCGACCGCATCATTGACTTCTCGGCCAACTACCACATCACGGCCATGAACGGCGGCCCGGTCGGCGCTGTGAAACGCAAAGGCATGCGCTCGTTGTGGAAGGCGACGTATAACATCCTCGACGCCAGCGGCGCAGAGGTTGGCCTGATCCACGAAGAGAACCCGTGGCTCAAAGTGCTCGACGGTTTCCTGAGCGACATCCCCTTCCTCGGCATGTTCATCAACCCGGCCTACATCGTGGAACTGCGCGGCCAGCCGGTGCTGTATATGAAGAAACAACCGGCGGTCTTTGAGGGCAAGTTCACGCTGGAGAAGCGCAGCGATTTTTCGGACGCCGATGAGAAGCTGCTGTTGCCCAGTGTGCTGATGACGCTGATGCTGGAGCGCTCGCGCGGGTGAACGTGGTCGCCCGCGCCGCAAAGCGGCGAGAGAGAAACGCTTAGCGTTTCTCCAGCGCAAACGAAGTTTGCGCCCGCGCCCGCCCAATGCCCTTCGGAAAAACTCCGAAGGGCTTTTTGTTTCCACGTATAATGCCGCCAGCACCCGCGCTCAACACCCATTCACAACCGAGGAAATTTACCGTGACGATTTACAACGATGCCCTCGCCCAATACACCACCGAGCTATTCGCCTCCGCCGACCCGGTGTATCAACAAATCCTTGACCGCATTCCGCAGCGTGGTTTGCCCGCCATTGCCATCCGCGCGGAGGAAGGCAAGTTCCTGCAATTCCTCGTTCGTGCGTGCGGCGCGCGCAAAGCGGTCGAGATCGGCACGCTCGGCGGCTACAGCGGTTCGTGGATGGCGCGCGGTCTCATGCCGGGTGGCAAGCTCATCACGCTGGAACTGGAGCCGAAACACGCCGAGGTGGCGCGCGAGCACTTCGCCTTAGCGGGTGTGGCCGATCGGGTGGAGGTGCGCGTGGGCAACGCGCACGATACCCTGCCGCGCCTCTCCGCCGAAGGCCCGTTTGACTTTTGCTTCATTGACGCCGAGAAGAGCGGCTACGACACGTATCTCGATTGGGCGCTGGCCAATGTGCTGCCGGGTGGGATCATCGCCGCGCACAATGCCTTTCAGCATGGCGCCGTGGTGAACGCCGACGATCACGAGGCGGCCGCCGACTCGATGCGGGCCTTCAACCGCCGCTGGGCCACGGAGCCGCGCCTCGTCGGCGCCATCTTCCCCGCCGGCGATGGCATGCTCATCGGAATTGTGGAGTGATGATTTCTGATTGCTGATTGAGAGCGATGTGACTCAAATCCGCAATCCAAAATCTAAAATCAGAAATGCCCGTTCGCGTCCTTGCCCTCATCCACAATCCGCGTATTCCTTTTGAGCACAATCGCAAACTGAACGAAGTGCTCGGGTGGAACGACCCCGATGACCTTGCGCGCCGCTACCTCGCCGACGTGCGCGAGTGCAGCTACGGCCAGGCCGACTTTGAAATCGTCGAGCGCATCGAAGTGGACGGCTTCCCGGTCAAAGCCGATGGCTTCGCGTACACACCGGAGACCTACCTGCGCTGCTGGCGTTTGCGCTCCGGTTTTCATCAACCCGATGGCGTGGACTATCACCACTTGCTCGACGAGTTCGACATCGTGCCGCGCATCAACAGCGGCGCGCTGGATGAGGTGTGGCTGTTCGGCTTTCCGTACGCCGGCTATTACGAATCCATCATGGTCGGGCCGGGGGCGGTGTTTTGCAACGCGCCGCCGCTGGAACGGCGCGATGCGCAGCGGCGCTTCATTGTGATGGGCTTCAATTACGAGCGCGGCGTTGGCGAGATGTTGGAGGATTTGGGCCACCGCGCTGAATCGATTCTGAGCCATGTCTTTCGGGATACGCGCGGCGAGGCGAATCTGTGGGAGCGGTTCACGCGCTACGATAAGACTCATCCAGGCCGCGCGGAATGCGGCAACGTGCACTTTGCGCCGAACAGCGAAAGGGACTACGACTGGGGCAATCCGCGTTTCGTGGTGAGCGGATGCGAAGCCTGGTTGCAATTTCCCGACCTCAGCGCCACACGCCGCCGCGTCAACACCGCCGAGTGGGGTGGGGGAGACATCCGCCAGCATCACCTGTGGTGGTTCCGGCGCTTTCTGCATGTCGCCGGCCACAGCCACGGGATTTCGCACAATTGGTGGGAGTACGTCGTAAACCCCAACCGTCTCTGACTTTTCGCGCCCCTGCGTGGATGATACAATCGCCGCAGTTTCCACGCCATGACTTTGCCCCAACTCCACAACGGCCTGGCGAATGCTTGCACACTGTTTAGCCTCATCATCTTCGGTTACGGACTGCTGTCGTTTTTTCGCGGCAGCGGCGTCACCGGCGCCTATCTGGGCATCATCGCGGTCGGCGAGTTGCTCTTCATTGCACAGATGGTCATTGGCATTGTGCTGTTCGCCGGAGCGCTCACCCCGGCGCGCGGCTGGGTGCACTACCTCTACGGAGTGGTTCTGGTGATTGCGTTGCCGGGCCTGTATGCCTTTGTGCGCGGCCATGACACCCGGCGCGAGGCGCTGATGTATGCGCTCATGGGCCTGTTTCTCGCGGGCATTTCGTTGCGGGCCGTGAGCACGGCGTTATATCGTTTGCCTTGAGTGTCCCTGCTAGTATCCCGTTATAGTTGGCTTTCTTCCCCGCTATTCACAAGGAGATATGTTATGAAGTCAAATCGCATTTACGCCCTGATCGCCATGCCGGTCGTGTTAGCGCTGGCCACTATCGCTTGCGGCGGCGATGCCACGCCCGAGTCGCAGCCGACCAGCCCGCCCAAGCCCACCGTCACGCCGCCGGCGGCCACCCAGGCCTCCAGCTCAGGTGCGGTCACCAGCTTCCGCGACGCCAAACAGGCCGTGATTCAGATCGCCGCACAGGGCACGTTCTATGAGCCAGAAGCGGTGCAGGCAAACGCGAGTTGGTCCGGCTCCGGCTTCATCATTGATCCCTCCGGCGTCGCCGTGACGAACAATCATGTCGTCACCGGAGCAGCCCGCATGAAAGTCTTCCTCGACGGACAGGAATATGATGCCAGGGTGCTGGGGGCTTCCGAATGCTGGGATCTGGCGGTGATACAGATCGATGGCGACAGCTTCCCTTATTTGGAGGCGTTCTCCGGCGATGTGGAACCTGGCCTGGACGTATATACCGCCGGCTTCCCGTTGGGTGACCCGGAGTTCACACTCACGAAAGGCATTGTCTCGAAAGCCAAAGCGGATGGCGAATCAAGCTGGGCCTCGGTCGGCTCGGTGATCGAGCACGACGCCACCATCAACCCCGGCAATTCGGGCGGCGCGTTGATTGACGAACAGGGGCGTGTGGTCGGCGTCAACTATGCCGGCAACGCAGGCACCAATCAATACTTCGCCATCAAATTCCAGGATGCTGCTCGGGTTATTGAAGACCTGACGGATGGCAACGACGTCGATTCTATCGGCATCAACGGTCAGGCCCTTGTGTGGAACGATGGTCAGAACACCGGCATCTGGGTGGCCTCGGTGAAATCCGGCTCGCCCGCCGACAAAGCCGGCGTGAAGGGTGGCGACATCCTCACGACGATGGAAGGCCTCAATCTTGCTCAAGGCGGGACGATGACCGAATACTGCGACATCATTCGCAGCCACAAGGCCACAGATACGCTGTCTATTGAAGTGCTGCGCTACGGCACCCAGGAAGTGCTGGCCGGGCAACTCAACGGGCGTGAACTGGCGGTGACGTATTCGTTCGCCGAGCAGTTGGGCAGTGATGTGGACACTACCACCACCAGCGGCTCGGGCACTAGCTATTCCAGCTATGTGCTGGTGCAGGATGAAACCGGCGCGATCCAAATGGAAGTTCCGCAGGAGTGGACCGATGTGAACGGCGCCAACTGGACGGATGACGGCGACGTGATCGGCGCGGCGATCAGCGCAGCGACCGATCTGGCAGCGTACAACGACCGTTGGGATGTGGCCGGCGTGTTCTTTGGCGTCACCGACGACATCGCCAAACTCGGCGGGTATGTGCAGGTGCTCGACCTCCGGCGCGAAGACCTGACCGGTCTGTGCGAGTTTTCCAGCCGCAACGACTACGTCGACTCGGCCTTTGAAGGCAAGTACGATGTCTTCACCGGCTGCGATGGCGCAGACAACGTGTACGTCGTGCTGGCTGCGCGTCCTATCAACAATCCCACTGCCTTCCTCGTTCTGCTTGAGGTCAACATCATGACCGATGCCGACCTCGAGGCGCTCGACCAGATCTATCAGACCTTCGACGTGGTGGGTTCGCTGCCGTAAAGGCATTGCACCGCAACACGTTTGGTGATACACAATGGGTCACGCAGTCTGCGTGGCCCATTGCACTTTAGATAGGCTCACAACCCGCATCCTCGCGGTTGGGAGAGCCGTTAACTGAAAGGGAACTGACTCATGACCGCTCGCACCGTCATTGTTTTGGAAGGCGACCAAACCGGGCAGGAGTTGTTGGAAGAAAGTCTGCGTGTGCTCGCGCCGGAGGTCACCGGTGTGCCGATGGAGTTCGTGCGCTACAACCTCTCGCTGGAGAATCGTCGCGCGACGAAGAACGGCGTGGTGCATGAGGCCGCCAGGGCGATGGCGCAGAGCGGTCTTGGATTGAAAGCCGCCACCATTACGCCTGATCAGAAGGGCGATGTCGGTTCCCCTAACGCCATCCTGCGCGAGGAGATTGACGGCAAGGTGATTTTGCGCACTGGCCGCCGCATCCCCGGCATTCGCCCGGTGGGTGGCGTGTACGCGCCGGTGGCCGTAGTGCGCATGGCGGTGGATGATGCCTATGGCGCGAAGGAGTGGCGTGAGGAGAAGGAGGGCGAGGAGTGGGCGTTCCGCACCGAGAAGATCAGCCGCACGACCTGCCGCGTCGTCACCGAGTTCGCCTTTCAATACGCGGAGAAAGCCAATGCCAAAGTTTTCGGCGGGCCCAAGTTCACGGTCAGCCCGGTCTATGAGGGCATGTTCAAAGAAGAGATGGACGCGGCCGCCAAGCGCCATCCGAAAGTGCGCTACGAGCCGCAGTTGATTGATGCAATGCTGGCGCTGCTGCTCGCCAGTTCCGGCGAGCCGCTGGTGCTGCCGTGCCTCAATCGCGACGGCGACCTCGTATCCGATCTTGTCTTGCAGATGTTCGGCACCATCGCCGGCTCTGAGTCGCTCGTCCTTGGCCTCGATCCGCAGACGCTCAAGGTCAACGCGGTCATGGCCGAGGCCCCGCACGGCACTGCGCCGGGATTGATGGGCAAGAACGTCGCCAACCCGATGGCGATGATCCTCGCCGGCGCAGCGCTGCTCACCTACTTCGATACTCCGGACGCTGACCGCGCCTCGCGCGCCATATATGAGTCGGTATTCGAGGCTGTGCATCAAGGCTTCAAGACCGTTGATCTTGGCGGCCATGCCTCCACCACCGAGTTCGCCGGCGAGATCATCAATCGGGTGAAGACGAAACTGGAGGTGTGGGGGGCGTTGGGATAGAAACGTAATGCGTATGAAGTCGCGGCCTTGCACAGGCGTTGCGGCTTTCTTCTTATCCCCCCATTCCTAACACAATCTTTAAGGCCTATATCTTGTCCCTCGCTGTGACTCTCGCTACAATGCGCGCAGATGAAGTTTCCGTTGTGTAAATGCTCCTCTCAATCGCAGTACGGGCCGCGCGTCGCCGGCTTCTTCCTGCCGGATCACGACCCGCCGGTCGTCCTTTCCTAATTTCCACGGCTCTCATCCTCCATTATTGGTATTTACCCGGAAAGGAATATCCTATGAAAGCTAATCAATTTCGCAAGGCTCCGCGCGCCCGGTTCTACGCCGACGTGCCCGACGAAAAGTGGTTCGACTGGCGTTGGCAAATGTCCAACCGCCTCAACACTGTCGGCGAACTTGTGCAGGTGCTTGACCTCGGTAAGCGCGAGAAGAGGGCGCTCGAAGCCAAGAATCTCTTTCGTGTGGACATCACGCCGTACTTCGCCTCGCTGATTGACCCGAACGACCCGCACGACCCGATCCGCCAGCAGGTCATCCCGACCGACCGCGAGATGGTGCCCTTCACTTCGATGATGGAGGACTCGCTGGCCGAGGACCGCCACTCGCCGGTGCCCGGCCTGGTGCATCGTTACCCCGACCGTGTGTTGATGTTGATCACGACGCAATGCGCGTCGTACTGCCGCTACTGCACGCGCTCGCGCATCGT
>JBQTJD010000019.1:0-2318 GCA_052387475.1 Anaerolineales bacterium
TGGCGCTGAGTGCCCTCGCCGCAATCAATGAGGAAGCGATGCTCGTTGTGCATCACCACCTGCGCGCTCAGGCCGCGATGCACCGAGGGCGCGGAGGCCGAGGTGCCGAGGAAGACGATCTCAAACATTGGGTGATTGAATGATTTGGTGATTGGGCGATTGCGATTTTGCAATCGGCACCCAAACGAGCGTGGATTTTACCAGAGGGATTCAGAATGCTAGTCTTGAGGTGGACTGTTGGTGTAGAGGTCAAGAATTTCCCGCAGCTCAATGCTGGCTTTCGTCAGCCTATCTGCTAACCCGAATAACTCGGGAGGTGCTTGGCTTTCATTCAGTAGTTTTGACAACAGAGCGGCATATCCGGTTACTCTCGAGAGTGGCGTGAGAAGGTCGACTCGGAGCGAAATGAGCCTCTCTCGGTTTGACAGTGTCTCGACGTACCTTTTGTAATCTTCAGGTCTTGAGCCGACATTTCGCCCTCCATATATAGATTGCTCAGTCACAAACGCGCCGTTACGATACGCGCCTGCGAAAAAGGTGACTATCACTGGGCCGCCAGGCTTCGGGTAACTCCGAGGTGATTGCAGCCCAGTGACAGTCACCTGTCCCACAGCACGTCATTCCCGCGAAAGCGGGAATCTATAGCCGCGAATTGGATGCCCGCCTTCGCGGGCAAGACGGCAGGTCCTGGAGGGGCTGCCGCCGGCGCACCTAATCCCTCACTCACCTAATTCATTCCGTTACAAACGCCCCGTTCTTCAGCGTCAACTTCTCAATGATGCGCGCGTCGGTGCCGTCGGCGTTGGGCCGTGTCATGGCCGTCACCGTGATCCACTTCGCCAACGGACCTTTGACGACCTTCTTCGTTAGCGTATCTTCGATCTGAAAGATGCCGGCCGAGTTGTTCATCATCACCGTGATCTCCACCGGGTGCTCGGACCCGCGCCCGATGTGCACCTCGTCAATCGCCAGCGCCGACACGGAATGAATATCCACCTTGCCGAGATCAAAAGCTTTGCGCCCGCGACCCTTGGTCACATCGGTGCCGTCGGCGACGGCCACCACCCCGGCCTCAAAGGTCAGCGGCGGCGGGTCGAAATCGTGGGAGAGGATGGCGTGCAGGATGAAGGCCCGCAATTGCGTGCGGTGGATGACGTCGGGATAGACCTCCGGCATCAGCCGGTCGAGCACGTCGCGCGCCAGGCCGAGGCCCGTCATCTCGTGATAGCGGCGATGCACCTGGTTGCCGATGTCGTGCAGCAGCGTGGCGATGGCGACGGTCATGCACGCATCGTCGAGGTCGCCCGCGCCCGAGGACACCACATCCGGTTGCAGTCCGGCCTGCACGAGCAGGTCGAAAATCCGCATGGCATTGGTCGCCGCGATCGTGGCGTGCGTCTGCCCGTGGTCGTTGTAGCCCAGCTTGGCCGTCGTCATGTAATCGGCCATATCCCAGTTGGCCTGGGACTCGGGGTCTTCCATGACGATGTCCCACATGGCCCGGGTTTTGGGATACTTCGCCCACAGTGGCTCGACGGCCTCGAGGCTATGCTGCTCCATTTCCTCATACGAAGGCGCGAGCGTGATGACGACGCCCTGATTGCGATAGACGCGCGGCTTATGATGGGTGAGTTTGCGGTAGCTTTTAGAGTCGGACATGACGAATTTCCTCGAAGCCGTGAAATGAATTTCACGGCGGGCACCGGGAAATGCGCTGAAGCGCATTGGCCCCATGTTCAACCCGCTTCAGCGGGTCTTGCCCGTATCAGCGGTCGAATTCATTCGACGGCGTAACCAATGAGCGAGCATAAATCATTTTATGGGACGACCTTCACAATTCCCAACGGTATGCCGGGGCCACGTTGTGCGAGGTCGCGGTCGAGCACGGGGAGATTACGTTGCGTGAAGGCGTCGTACCAGTTGAGCGTGAGCGTGGCCGGGCCGAGTTGAGAGTCCTTGGGGATGGTGAGCGTATACCGGTCGCGGATGCGGCTGCCGGTGATCCATTTGAGCGTGGGCAGCGCGCCGCCCACCGGCGCCGTGTCTACCTGTGCGCGCCAGCCCTCACCCGTGAGTGTGACGTTCACGATCAAGTCTTCGGTGATGGGCCGCAGCGCGAGAAATTCTACTTCCACGGTGACCGTGTCGCCGGGGCGGGCGGTGGCCGGTGTAAACCGAGCCTCAGTAAAGCTGAGCCGGTGGCCGAAGTTCACGCCGGACGACGAAGGACGGAGGACGAAGGACGAAAGTTGAGTTGGTGACTCAATCTCAATGAGGGTGAGTGTTGTCTCCGCCACGCGTGCGCCATCGGACGTGTA
>JBQTJD010000020.1:0-2677 GCA_052387475.1 Anaerolineales bacterium
GCGGATACTATCACCATCCCTGCTGGCGTTCACGAACTTCAAATCCCAACCGTTAACGACGACCTCGACACAACAGGCGACTTTGACATCCATTCCTCGCTGACGATTGCCGGCACGGGGGCAGGCTCCACGATCATTGACGGCGGCTGGCCACTGCCCGGGGCTGATCCCACGGCGCGCGGGCTGGACCGGCTCTTCGAGATTCACCCGACCGCAGGGAACATGTAACATCACATTTAGAGACTTGAGCGCGGCGGGTGTGCTGCTGGCGACAACAACCGGCATTGAGCGCTTCCCCGGCTTTCGCGTCGAGGCGGTGGATACGACCGCCGCCGGTGATGCCTACAACGGTGGTCTTGCGGTGGCGTTAGCGGGCGACGATTTGTCGCCAGGCGAGCCGCTGCCCGCTGCCATCCGTTACGCGCAGGCGGTGGCCGCCCTCTCCGTTACCCAACGCGGCGCGCAACCCTCCCTCCCCACTGCCGACGCCGTGGCTGCGTTTCTGAACAGCCGGTCGGCACACGCGCGAAACATCAACTAACCATGGACGCTGTTTGTCAGGGGTCAGTGTGACATTCGGCACTGCATCCACCGGCAGCCTCAAGCTACAGTCCGAACCTGATCAATGAGCCAGGCAGGAGACTGGCGATGTTTGACAAAATACTTGTCCCATTGGATGGTTCCGAAGCCGCCGAGGAGGCGCTGGTGCCGGCGTTCTCGCTCGCGCGACACCCTGGCCGGCAGATCACTCTGTTGCGGATCGCACCGCCCGAAGTATCGGGATTGAACCTGATGGGCGGCCCATCGTCGGCGCGCGCCCGCGATGAATTCAACCAGCCGGCCGAAGCGGCTGCCTATTTGGCGCGGGTCCAAGAGCGCTGGGCGCACAACGGTGTTCCGATTGAGACGCAAGTGTTGTCGGGCGCACCCGCCGAATTGATCGTGACAGTCGCCCAACAAGCACGTGTGGATTTGATCGTCATGTCCACCCACGGGCGCTCGGGCCTGAGCCGCCTGGTCTACGGCAGCGTCGCCGAAGCCGTCTTGCGCGGCGCGCGCACCCCGCTGCTGCTCATCCCCATTGCGGCCTGATGCTCGTCGCACCAATCGCCGCTTGTGACCCACCATCGCAGAATGTCATCCACAAGCGATGATGATCGGCCCTACGCCGCCTGCGCGACCCATGCCACAATGCCCGCAACGAGATCGAAATTGGAGACAACTACATGACCACCCTTTCCCGCCGCAACTTTCTCAAGATTGCCGGCTTGACCGGCACCACTTTGGGCCTGGCCGCCTGTGCACAGCCCGCGACCCAGGCGCCCATTGCTATGGCCAACATGGAGTCCAGCAAACCCACTGGTGAAACAGCCGCAGAGATGGATGCCATGCACAAGCAAGGCGTCGAGACCTTTCTGGCCAACGCCGGCAAAGACGATAAATTCTGGAGCAATCCGTTGGCTTTCACGATGGACGGCGATACCAAAGTCTTCGAGGTCACGTGCATGGAAGGCCAGTGGCCGGTAACACCCGAGATACAGATGGATGCCATGATGTATAACGGCATCGTGCCCGGCCCGGAGATCCGCGTGACCGAGGGCGACAAAGTCCGCCTCATCTGCAAGAACGAGATGGTGCAGAGCACGGCCGTGCATTTCCATGGTGTGCGCGTGCCCAACAAAGTCGATGGCGTGCCGTTTGTGACCGAAGAGCCGGTGAAGACAGGCGAGACGCGCGTGTACGAGTTCGTGGCCAAAAATCCTGGCTCGCACATGTACCACTCCCACCATAACGCAGCTGAACAGGTCACCAAGGGCTTGTTAGCGGCGTTTATCATTGAGCCGAAGACTCCGGATTACAAGGTGGACGGCGATTACGTGATGGTGATCAACGACAGCGGCCTCGGTCTGACCTTCAACGGCAAGAGCTTCCCCTTCACACAGCCCATCATCGCCAAGCTAGGCCAGACCATCCGCGTGCGCTACATGAATGAGGGGTTAGTGATTCACCCGATGCACTTGCACGGTCTGCCGCAGAAGGTAATTGCCAAAGATGGTTGGCCCGTGCCGCAGCCCTGGCTGTGTGATACGTTGAACGTGGCGCCAGGCGAGCGCTGGGATGTACTCATTGAGTGTGACGAGGTAGGCGTATGGGCCTTTCACTGTCATATTCTCACCCACGCCGAATCGGCCCACGGCATGTTTGGCATGGTCACGGTATTGATCGTGCAATAACGGGCATCGACTCAGGAGATAGAGTATGCAAATCACACGACAGGCCGATTACGCGGTGCGAGCTATCACCTATCTGGCGCAACTCGAACCGGGGCTGCGGGTCTCCACCGCTGAGGTCGCACGCGAACAACACATCCCGTTGACGTTTTTAGCCAAGATCATTTCGCAACTCTCGAACACCGGCCTCATTCACGCCACGCGGGGCGCGCGCGGCGGCATCACGTTGGCCCACGCCCCGGGCGAGATCAGTTTGTTGGCAGTGGTCGAGGCGATTGATGGGTTGATTGTGTTGAATGCTTGTGTGCTGGCCGCGAACACCTGTCCGGTGAGCGACGGCTGTGCCGTCCGGGATGTGTGGTGCGAAGCGCAGGCCGAACTGGTCACTCGGCTGCGGCAGAGCACATTTGGGCCCCTCGCCCATACGCCGCCAGCAGAAATCGGCG
>JBQTJD010000021.1:0-3823 GCA_052387475.1 Anaerolineales bacterium
GCCTTCCGCACGCGCGAGGCCGATCTGTTCCGCGTGTACGATGAGATCGCGCCGCTGGTGGATCGGTTGGGGATGCCGGATACGGTGGGGGTCGCCACGCCGATGACGATCGCCCAGCGGACGGCGGCGCTCCGCGAGCGTTATCCGGGCATGGAGTTCGAGGGCCACTTCCACAACGATCGCGGCTTCGCGCTGCTCAACGCGCTGGCCGCCGTGCGCTCCGGCGTGCGCTATCTCGACACCACCATCCTCGGCATCGGCGAGCGGTCGGGCATCACCTCGCTCACCGCCCTGCTCTTCAATTTGCACATTGACCGCGAGTACGACAAGCTCGAGGGCTATCACCTGCGCGGCTCGTATCCGCTCAACGTGCTGCTGGCCGACAAGTTGAAGATGCTGGTGCCCGCCACCGAGCCGGTGAGCCTAACCAATCGCACGCACACCGCCGGCGTGCATCAGAACGCCGTGCTGCGCGATTCGTCGGCGTACGAGGCGCACCCGCTCGACCAGTTCGGCGTGAGCGAGAGCGAAATCCTGCTCGGCCCACTCTCCGGCTGGAATATCATCCACTACTTCCTGCGCGAGATTCGGTATTATCAAATTGAAGAGACACAGGCCCGTGAGATTGCGATGGTGTTCAAAGAGCGCGTGTATCAACTCGGGCCGGATGTATCGCCGGAGCATGTGCTGATTGATCTGGCCGAGCGCGAGTTTGGCCTGGCGCGGCTGGCGCTGCCTGAAACGTTGCCGCCCGTCGTGCAGCGGCTCGACTCAGACGCATCGCGCTCCGCATCGCAGGGCACACCGGGGATTACGGTAAATGGACGTGGGCAGTAAGCGACAATGAAATTGAAGTGGATTGAAGTTGAGGTTTTTTGCGCGGCAGTCGTTTGGCTTATCTGGCAAAACGTTTCATCTACAAACCGAGAGAACTACGGCGCAATCGATGAAAAGGTCTTGATGCTGGCCGAAAATTGGAATGGCAATGATCCTGAAGAACTGGCATTGCTCGTTGCTGGCTATCCGAATCATGATGGGATTTCACCCGCCAGTATCAGCAAATTTGAGTCCAGTCTGGAGGAACCTGTTTTCGTCATCTTATCCCGCGATGCAATGGACGACTCTATCTTGCGGGAAGAAACGCGAGTCGATCTAAAAGTAACGGACGGCATATGGGTTGTTGAATGGGCTGGACAAAACGTCAATGCTGGCGCGGGCTCGTCTGGGGTTGGACGACGAGTCCCTGTCGTTGAACAAGCATCCTGAGCGGAGCGGAATGCAGTTCGCCGCGCAGTCGAAGGATGCGTTCTGTGAATGACCCGCTCGTATCCTTCGACTGCGGCCTGCAAAAGCGGCAGGCCTCCGCTCAGGATGCTCGCTGCAATTATCGAATAACAAGTCATGTCACACTGGGTCTACATCCTGAAGTGCTCGGATGGCTCATACTACACTGGCTTAACGAGTAACCTTGACCGCCGCTTCGCCGAACATCAGGCTGGGACTATCAAAGGCTATACTTACTCTCGACGGCCGGTGGAGTTGGTCTGGTCAGCAGAGTTTATGACTGAACACGACGCCTTTGTGACGGAGCGAAAAGTCAAAGGCTGGTCGCGGGCGAAGAAAGAAGCATTGATACGCGATGATTGGGATAGCATTCACCTGGTTGTGAAAAGTGAACGACAACGGCGAGAGCGCACAAATCGGAAACCAGCATCCTAAGCGGAGGGCGTAGCGGAGCGAAGCCCGCAGTCGAAGGATGCGGACTCGGCTATTGACCCGCTCGCTCCTTCGACTACGCGCCGCCAAATGCAGACAGCACTCCACTCAGGACGCTTGTTGCAGGATAAATGGGAATGGCCAAAACCTTTGCAGAAAAAGCCCTCGCCCGCGCGGCGGGGCTGACGGAAACGGTGGCCGGGCAAGTGGTGGACGCGCGGCCCGACATCGTGCTCTCGCACGACAACACCGCCGCCATTTACAAAATCTTCAAGAGCATCGGCGTGGAGACAGTGGCGATCCCGGAGAAGCTCGCCATCACGCTCGACCACGCTGTGCCGGCGCCCAACGCCCAGCACGCCCGCAACCACGCCGAGGTGCGCGAGTTTGCGAAGCAACATGGCGTGCGGCATTTCTTCGAGGCCGGGCGCGGCATCTGCCATCAAGTTCACAGCGAGGAAGCCCTTATCCTGCCCGGCCAACTCATCCTCGGCTCGGACTCGCACACGCCGCATTTCGGATGGATGGGCGCGTTTGGCGCGGGCGTGGGCCGCACTGAGGTGGCGGTGCTATGGGCGACGGGTGAGCTATGGCTGCGCGTGCCCGAGACGATCAAATTCACGCTGACGGGCGCTCTCGGCAAGGGCATCACCACAAAAGATTTGTGTCTTCATCTCATCGGCCAGTTCGGCGCGGATGGCGGGCTGTATAGGTCGGTGGAGTTCGACGGCCCAGCCATCGAAAAGCTGTCGCTCGAAAGCCGCATGGTCATCCCGAACATGATGGCCGAGTTCGGTGCGAAGAATGCGTACTTGCCGCCGGACGAGGCCGTGTTTGAGTATCTGGCGGAACGGAAGGCAAAGCGATTGATTGCAGATGGCAGATTTCAGATTGCAGATTTGCAATCAGCAATCCGCAATCAGAAATCAGAAATCCAAGCCGGCGCGCTGTATCCCGACCCCGACGCTGTGTATGCCACGAGTCACATTATTGATTGTTCCGCAATAGAGTTGACGGTGTCTTGCCCGCACAGTGTGGATGCCACGCAGCCGCTCTCCGGGTTGCGCGGCAGACGCATTCATCAGGCCTTCATCGGCACGTGCACGAATGGGCGGCTAGAGGACATCGCGGCAGCGGCGGAGATTATGCGAGGCAAGCGCGTCGCGCCGGGTGCACGGTTGCTGATTGTGCCGGCTTCATCCGAAGTCTATCTGGAGGCAATGCAGCTGGGCCATGTGCAAACATTGATGGAAGCCGGCGCGATGTTCGGCACGCCGGGCTGCGGGCCGTGTATGGGCAACCACATGGGCGTGCTCGCGCCGGGCGAGGTCTGCATCTCCTCGGCCAACCGCAACTTCAAAGGCCGCATGGGCCAACCCGACGCGGAGATTTATCTCGCCAGCCCGGCGGTTGTGGCAGCCAGCGCGGTCACCGGAGTAATTACGGATCCCAGAGAGCTTTGAACCGCGAAGGCGCAAAGAACGCAAAGAAAACTCAAAACATTCCATGAACGTTCAATCAGAAATCCAAAATCAGAAATCCAAAATCGCGGGCAAGGTGTGGAAGTACGGCGACGGCGTCAACACAGACGTCATCTTCCCTGGCAAATACACATACACGTTGCGCGAGCCGGAGGAGATCGCCGCGCACGCGCTCGAAGATCTCGACCCGAACTTCACGCAGCACGCGCAGCCGGGCGATATCATCGTAGGCGGGCGCAACTGGGGCAACGGCAGCTCGCGTGAGCAGGCCGTGACCTGCCTCAAGTATCGCGGCATCGCCGCCGTCGTTGCCAAATCATTCGCCCGCATCTACTTTCGCAACGGCATCAATCAGGGCCTGCTGCTCATCACTTGCCCGGAGGCCGTGGACACCGCGCAGATGGGCGACGCGCTGGAAATTGATCTGCCACAGAGCGTCATCCGCGTGCGCGGGCGCGACTATCTCTTCCCCCCGCTCTCACCCACCGCGCTCGGCATGATCGAAGCCGGTGGACTCATCGCGCATGTGCGTCGCAAGCTGGGCATCACGAGCATCGAAGAAATCAAAATTGCTGATTGATGATTTCTGAATACGGCCGCATGTCAATTCCGCGATCAGAAATCCA
>JBQTJD010000022.1:0-3805 GCA_052387475.1 Anaerolineales bacterium
GCGTCGGCCAGTTCGGCTTGCACAAGTTCGTGCCCGGCATCCGCCACGCGGTAGATAACATTGGCGCCGCTGGCCCGCAGGATCTGCGCCAGACGCTCGGTCCGCTCGAGCGGCACGTAGGCATCGCGCTGGCCGGTTGCCACGAGCACATCCTTTCCGTTCAGCGAAAGCGGGTGATCGGGCTCGTAGGGTAGTGTCGGGCGCAACAGCACCGCGCCGCGCAGCGCCTCCGGCTGCCGGAAGAGCAGGCTCACAGCGATATTCGAGCCGTTCGAATAGCCGACAGCGACGATGCGCGTTGGGTCGAGCGCGTAAGCAGCAACAGCGGCGCGGACGAATTCGGCCAATTCGTCGGTGCGCGCGAGCAGATCCGGGATGTCGAGTTCGAGCAGGCTGCGGCGGCGGAAGAAGCGTCGCGTCACCCCGTTCTCAAGCTCCTTCCCGCGCGGGCTGAGTAGCGTTGCCTGCGGGGCGAGCCTGCGGCCGAGGTCAACGAGCTGGTGCTCGTCGCTGCCGGTGCCGTGCAGGAGCAGCAGCGTCCAATTGTTGCTCCCGCGCACGAGCACGTGCTCGAAGCCGAGATCGGTCCGCGTCTTCGTTGGCGTCGTGATGTCTGTCATCGCTAGCTCACGACGGACGCCGGCTGGCGTTCGCGCTCCGCCGGCGTCCAGCCGGCGCGCGGATCGGGCAGCGGGGTCAGCCGCGCCTCAATCGCCGCCCGCTGAGATTCCAGCCATGGCGGCAGGATGATCTTGCGCCCCAGTTCCTCGAGCGGGCTATCCACCGTGAAGCCGGGCTCCTCGGTTGCCAACTCGAACAGCACGCCGCCCGGCTCGCGGAAGTACAGCGAGTGGAAGTAGTGCCGGTCAATGATGCCGCTGTGTTGAACGCCTGCGTTGTTCAGCCGTTCGAGCCAGAGGCCCTGTTCGGCGTCGGTGGTGTACCAGGCGACATGGTGGATGCTGCCGGCGCTTTGCCGGCCCGGCGCCGTGGGAGCCGGGTCGAGCGCAATCCAGCCGCCGCGACGCTCGCCGCGCAACTCCCAGACCTGGTTCTCGCGGCGCGCCGCGCCCATCAGCTGTTCCAGCAGAGCAGCAGTCAACTCCGGGCGGTAGCTGTACGCGCGCACGCCCTCGAACCCCTGCAGCGCGACCTCGGCCGGGATGTCGGGATGGTAGGCGACCAGCGGCGCGTCCTGCGTGGCGTTCACGACGAGCTCGTGTCCAAGCCCCTCGAAGTCCGCGAAGCGCAGTGCATTCTGTTCGTGCTCGAATGGAATCCCTTCGGCAACCAGGCGCGCCGCCCAGAAATCGAGCGCCTCCTGCGAGCCGACCCGCCAGACGATCCGGTGTACCATCCCAGCGCCGGGCCGGCCTGGAAGCGCCCTCGGATACTCGAAAAACGTCAGGTCGGTGCCCGGTCGGGCAAGCTCATCTCCATAGAAAAGATGGTAAACGCTCGGGTCGTCCTGGTTGACCGTCTTGGCCGTGAGGCGCAGGCCGAGCACGCGTGTGTAGAAGTCCACGTTGCGCGGGGCGTCGCCCGTGATCGCGGTGATGTGGTGGATACCGTCAAATCTCATCGTTTGCTCCTTTCTGACTCTAACCTTCCGAACTCAAGAGTGGCAACAACCGCCAGCTTACTACCGATTGATTGACAAAGCGCGGCAGGCCGAAGGCGCAGACCACGCCGGCGATGATGTGCATGGGCGCGGTGAGGGCGGCAAACCAGGCAGGGGCGGTCGAGCCATCGGGGAGTTGGCTGCCAAACACCGCGCTAAGGCTCAGGGCGGCCAGCACGAGCGTGCCGACCGTGAAGATCAGCGTGGCTCGCGCCGGAACGAAGCGCGCGACGATGGAGTAGCCGAGACCTCCAATAAGGATTGGCAGGATGCTTGCGATGGTGATCCCGATTGGGCCGACTAGCGTGATACTGTTGCCGGTGATGGCCGTGTACACCAGCGAGTATGTGTTGTTGATCACCGCGGCGATGACGCCGGCGATGAGCGCGCTGGTGAGGAATTTCACGATATTGGTTTGGGGTGGGGCAGCAACTGGGGTGGTCATGTTCAAAACCCTTTCACTCGCTAACGGTTTGCATTGAAGACGTGATGAAACACGCCACACCGGTTGTGCGGCGGCGCAGGCCTCCAGTGTTGATGAGGATGGTTGTAGCCGGCCCGGTACAGGGTTGGTGCGCCGGGCCGGCTGAGTCAGGCGAGGGCTATGCCGCGACAGCGGGTTGCGCCTCGGGCTGCTTCACGATTTCAATTTCGAGGTTGATTTTGACGTCGTCGCTCACCAGCCAGCCGCCGGTCTCGAGGGCGACGTTCCAGTTCAAGCCCCAATCCTTGCGGTTGACCTTGGTGGCGGCGGTGAAGCCAGCACTCACGGCGCCCCATGGGCTTTTCGCGTGCCCGTTGTATTCCACGTCGAGTGTCACTTCCCGGGTCACGCCGCGGATCGTCAGGTCACCTACCAGTTTGCCGGTGTCCTCCCCGGTCTTCTGGGCGCGCTTGCTTTTGAAGGTGAGGAAGGGATGATTGGCCACATCCAGAAAGTCGGGCGACTTGAGGTGACCGTCGCGCTTTTCGTCGCGCGTGTCAATGCTGGAGGCGTCAATCTGAATATCCACGTGGGATTTTTCGGGGGCGTCTTCATTGAAATCCACCGTGCCGGTCACTTTGTCGAAATGGCCGTGAACGTTGGCGATCATCATGTGCCGCGCGGTGAAATTAGCGCGGGTGTGAGAAGGGTCAATTTGCCAAGCCATGGGAAAGTCTCCTGTGAGTAAATGATTTGAGTTCGAGAATTTTGATGTTGAATGATTAGTGTAAAAAAATCGTGCAGTTACTTAACTCCGTCAGGGTTCTTGTGCTCGGGCTGACATTCACCCTTGCCCAGTTTCTTGCAGAGCACGCCGAGTTGTAGTTGCTCCTCAGCGGTCAGCGTGTTCATTTCTTCCGTAATCACTTTGGCATGCGCTGGAAATATCCGGCTGATCAGGGCTGTTCCATCGTTAGTGAGCGACACGCGGACCAAACGCCGGTCGTCCTGATCACGGTCTCGGCGGACGAGGCCAAGCTTCTCCAGGTTGTCAATCACTAACGTGGTGTTGCCCCCGCTGCGCAATAACTTCGCGCTGATCTCACCCTGGCACAGCGGGCCGAGGTGGTGAAGCGTCTCAAGCACTCCAAATTGCGTAGGTGTGATGCCCTCCAGCGTGCCACGCCGAAACAGGCGCGACATTACCGAGTCCGTTGCGCGTGTTAATTTGATGAAGGTGTTGAGGGCAAGCACTTCCCTGGGTGTGCCCTTGTGGTGGGTCGGCATCGTTTCAACCTGAATGTTTCAATGTCAAAATATTAGCACAATTACTCAGCGACTTCCAACTAGCCGTCTGGCTAGGGCAACGCTCATTCTTCTTCATGAGCAACTTCTTCAGTATTCCGCACCTCCACGCGCCGGCGCGGCACCAGGCCCTCCCGGGTCAGCACATATTCAGCACGGCCCCGCTTGAAGCGCATGCCGGGCCGAAACAATCCATCGTGAAGCGCCCCCAGAATCTGCTTCTCGGAGAATTTGCGGCCTTCCAGCGAAAGCCCATGTGTATCATAAGTGACAACGTACAACTCAGCCATTGAAGTGTTCCTGACAAAAAAAGATGAACAGTTTCTATACCTTATCGCCCTTTTATGCAACCTGCTATGCCAGGAGGGTGCATTTCACGCTGGGGGCGAGTTTGCTCCAAGCCCGCGTCCCCGCGGGCGTTCTGGCGAGGTGTTCCGACCGCGAGGACGCGGTCG